>JBAZLT010000128.1:0-5428 GCA_041650115.1 Dehalococcoidia bacterium
TTCGCACGGTCCACACGAGTCACCCATGACCATGGTTGTCCCGCTGGTCATACTTGCCGTTCTCGCCGTCTGCGCCGGTTGGTTCAATGTCACGGGACTTTTCAACCAGTTTATGGGTGAGGGTGAGGCGCATGAAGTCAGCTTTATAGCAGGCTTCTTTGGACCTTTCACACATCCATTGCCCATGATTTCGCTGGCGGTGGCACTGTTCGGTATTTTTATGGCCTATGCAATGTACTGTGCCAAATGGATTTCTCCTGAAAAGATCGGCAATGCATTTAAACCTATTTACATAATGTTGTCCCGCAAGTACTGGATGGACGAGCTTTACGAGAACGTCATCGTCAAAACCATCCTGTACAACGGCATTTTCAAGTGGATGGCGATGTTCGATTCGAGCGTAGTGGACGGCACGGTCAACGGGGCCGCCCAGGGCACTGCCGCCGCAGGTGGAGTTCTGCGCAAATTGCAGACCGGGCAGACGCAGCTATACGTAATATCTATTGCCATTGGTGCTATTGCCATAGTAGCCTGTTTATATTTATTCAGCTGAGGTAAATGGCTTTGAATCTGAATTTGTTGAGCTGGATCATCTTTCTGCCGGTTATCGGCTTGATCGTTATTGCCCTCATACCCAGGCCGAGCCAGAAGACGGTCAAGTGGATTGCACTGGTTGCAGCCATGGCCTCATTCATACTCTCCATCGCGGTATTTATCATGTTCGACAGGTCGGCGTCCGCCATCGGGCAGATGCAGTTCGTCGAAAAGATATCCTGGATACCTGCCATCAACTCGTTCTATTACCTGGGAGTGGACGGCCTGAGCCTGCCCCTGGTAATTCTGATGACGTTCCTGGGCGTGGTATCGGTCCTGGTCTCGTGGAAAATACAGCTTAAACCGAAGCAGTACTTCGTCTGGATACTGATGCTGGAGAGCAGCATACTGGGCGTGTTCTGTTCGCTCGACCTCATCCTGTTCTTCCTTTTCTGGGAGCTGGAGCTGATTCCCATGTTCTTCCTCATCTCCATCTGGGGAAGCGGGCGGAAGGAGTATGCGGCATATAAGTACCTTATATACACACTGGTAGGCAGCGCATTCATGCTGTCGGGCATACTCTGTGTTTACTTTATCACGCATACCTTCGACATGACGGCCCTGGCCGGCATCCAGATAGCCTCTTCATTCATACCACTGACGGCGCTCTTCTTCCTGCTGATAGTCGGGTTTGCCATCAAGCTGCCGGTTTTCCCGCTGCATACATGGCTACCGGATGCGCATACCAATGCGCCGACGGCCGCCAGCGTCATACTGGCGGGGGCGCTGCTTAAAATGGGCGGTTACGGTATGATCCGCCTGTGTGTCAGTATGCTGCCTCAGGTGGCGGTTCAGTATGCTCCCTTCATGCTCACGTTGGCTGTCATAGGTGTGATATATGGCGCCGCAGTTACCATCAGGCAGACCGATCTGAAAAGGCTTATCGCCTACAGCAGCGTCAGCCATATGGGCTATGTGCTGCTCGGCATCTTTGCGCTTGACCAGGTGAGCATGGTGGGCGCCAGCCTTCAGATGTTCAGCCATGGTGTGATTACAGGCCTGCTCTTCGCCATGGTGGGGCTGGTCTATGACAAGACGCACACACGCGACCTGAATAACCTGAGCGGCCTGGCGCGCCAGATGCCGATCATTGTTGTTGTTTTCAGCATTGCCGGATTGGCTTCACTGGGGCTGCCGGGCACTGCCGGATTCGCAGCCGAGTTTATAACGTTCGCCGGAAGCTTCGCCAGTACCGTGGTTGCCGGCATGCCGGTATTTACACTGATAGCGGTGTTTGGCATTGTTATCACCTCCGGCTATATCCTCTGGATGCTGCAGAGGGTCTTCTATCAGTATCCGCTGGATAAATATAACGGCGTGGGCGATGCGGATGCAGTCGAGATGATAAGCACATTCTCGTTCGTGGCTGTTATCATGGCTGTCGGTATCTACCCCGCCATTCTGACCAACGTAATATATATGGGGATAGCACCTATCGCGAAGCTGATAGGTATGTAAATAGATAGCCTTGCGGAAGGTTTAAACAGATGATAATGGATCAGATTAAATATATAGCGCCGGAGCTAAGTCTGCTCTGCTTTGCCCTGCTGATTATCATAGTAGACCTTTTCTTCTCCAATAAGAGGGCGCTGGCCGTGCTGGCAGTGGCCGGGACACTGGTATCGGCTTTCTTTGTACTGATGTTGTGGAACGGACAGCCTGTCGAAGCCTTCTATCGCACCATCGCCATCGATCCATTCGGCCTGTTCTTCAAGCTCCTCATACTGGCTGCGACCACGCTGGTCATACTTGCATCCAGCGGATACGTCTCCAAGTTTGAAAAGTTCCAGGGCGAGTTCTACGCCCTGCTTATACTTTCTGCCATCGGTCTGATGTTGCTCGTGTCAGCTATAAACCTCATCACCATTTTCGTTGCGCTGGAACTGAGCAGCATCTCCCTCTACGTGCTCGTCAGTTTCCTCAAGGACAAGAAATCCAGCGAAGCCGGATTGAAATACCTGATTCTCGGATCGGTTGCCTCGGCCATACTGCTTTACGGTATGGCGCTGGTTTTCGGCCTTACGGGCAATACCTGCCTGACCTGCATCGCTGACAGCGTCAAAGGCATGCCTGTCGCTAAACTGCTGGGCACACCGGCCCTGCTTGTGGGACTTGTGCTGGTGGTGGCGGGATTCGGATTCAAGATCGCCAGCGTGCCATTCCAGATGTGGGTGCCGGATGTATACGAGGGCGCACCGACCCCGGTGACGGCCTATCTTTCGGTAGCCAGCAAGGCGGCTGGATTCGCCGTCATATCCCGTATCCTTTTAACAGCTTTCGGCATGCCTGACTGGCTGCATACTGACTGGGCCATGATCATCGCTGTACTGGCTGCGGTTACCATGACGGTCGGCAATGTTACAGCGCTTCTGCAGACCAACATCAAGAGAATGCTGGGGTACTCCAGCATAGCACAGGCAGGATACCTGATGGTCGGACTGGCCGCGATGGGCATGGGATCGCAGGTATCGGACACGGTGCGCAGCGGCCTGCTCTTCTTCCTTCTCAGCTACACGTTGACCAATCTGGGGGCCTTTATAGCCATAATCGCTATCTCCAATAAGATCAACAGCGATCAAATAGATGATTACACCGGTATGGGAAAGAGGGCGCCTCTGATGGCGCTGGCCCTGACCCTCTGCATGGTGTCTTTAACGGGCCTTCCCCCCACGGCGGGACTGATCGCCAAGATCTATATATTCAGCGGCGCCGTCAACCAGGGCCTGCTGTGGCTGGTTGTCATTGCTGTAATCAACAGCTGTATCTCCGCCTACTATTATTTCAAGGTGGTTAAAGTAATGTGGATGGGCGAGCCGGCCTCTGAGGATAAGGTGACGTCTTCCTGGCCCGAGTGGCTGGCCGTAGCGTTGTGCTGCATTCCGGTTGTTATCATCGGCGTTCTTCCCGGCGCCTTCGTCGCACTGACGCAGGGCGCCTCCGCACTGTTCGGCATATAGTTTGACCGTCGCCGGCCGGATGCTAACTCCATTTACGCTGTATCGTCTGTTGTATTTACTCTCCCGTCAACCTGCCGCACATGCTCCGCTATATTTGACACTGCCGGAAGCATGTGATAGTCTGCTGCACTGTGAAAAGGATAGGTATTTTATTTCACCCCAAGGTTGAGAAGTCCGAGCGTTTCGCCCGAGACATCGCGGACTTTCTCAAGTCCAAGGGCCTGAGCTGCTGGATACACTCATCGTGGGATGAGGGTGAAGCCAGGAAGGCGCTGGCCGGATCTGACCTTGTCATCAGCGTCGGCGGCGACGGCACCATACTGCGCGCGGCAAGGATTATCTATCCTCAAGAAATACCGGTACTCGGTGTGAATTTCGGCAATCTGGGATTTATGAATGAGCTCGAGGCGGGCGAAGCGCGTGATAAGCTGGTGGAGATCATCGGCGGCGCGGGCTGGATCGAGCAGAGGTCGGTTCTGAAGGCTGTGATCCTATCGTCAGGTAAAACTTATCATGCACTCAACGATGTGGTGGTGGGCAGGGGCAGGTTTATGCGCCTGATCAACGTCGAAGTAGCTATAAACGGAGAGGTATTCACCACCTACCGGGCCGATGCCGTCATAGTCTCAACAGCCACAGGCAGCACGGGCTACTCGCTGGCTGCCAACGGGCCCATACTATATCCCGAGTCCCACGACATCATGATGAAAGCCGTTTGCCCTCACCTGAATATGGATAAGGCCATCGTGCTCGCTCCATCCACCAGGATTACGCTCAAAGCCTTTACCAATCACGAGGCGATGATAAGCATGGATGGACAGGTGGAGGAGATGTTGAAAAGCGGTGATCAGGTCGAAGTGTGCCTGGCCGAGCAGACCTCGCGCTTTCTGCGTCTGAGGCCGAGAGGCAGCTTCTACAGTACACTGGTATCCAAGTTGAAAGGAAAATCATTATGAAAGTTGAGAAAGCCACTATAGGCGATGTAAAAAAGATGCACGAGCTGGTCAATAAATTTGCCGGCACGGGTGAGATGCTGCCCCGCGCCCTCAGCGAGATGTATGAGAACCTGCGCGACTTCTTTGTTATACGTGACAGCGGCGGCACCGTCGTGGCCTGTGTCGCCCTGCACATCAGCTGGGCAGATCTGGCCGAGGTCAAGGCGCTGGCCGTGCACGAGAATAAACACAAGAAAGGCATGGGAGCGGCGCTCATCAAAGCATGTGTGCAGGAAGCAAAGTCACTGGGCATTCCGCGCATATTTTGCCTGACATATAAGCCCGGCTTTTTTCAGAAACAGGGTTTCAAACTGGTTGAAAAAATGGAACTGCCGCGAAAAATATGGGCAGAGTGCTACAGCTGCCCGAAATTTCCAGATTGCGACGAGGTGGCACTTGTGCTGGATCTAGCGGTGAGCCGGTGAGCAGGGAGAAGTTGCTCTCGTCAAAAACGATCTTCGAAGGCCGGGCGGTCAAGCTGGTCCAGAGCACAGTACAGAAAAGCAAGGGTGAAGTCGTTGTTCGCGAGATCGTTCAGCACAGGGATGCCATCGCCGCTGTGGTGCTGGATGGGCATGGTAACGTATTAATGGTGCGCCAGTTCAGGGTTCCCACAGGCAAGGACCTGCTGGAGATCCCCGCCGGAGTGATGGAGGACGGCGAAAGCCCGGAGGAATGCGTCAAACGCGAATTGCAGGAGGAGATAGGCTACCTTCCACGCAGGATTGCCAGACTGGGCGGATTCTACCCGGCGCCTGGCTATTGCACGGAATTTATCCATGTTTTCCTGGCTGCACAGCTGGAGGAAAGCCGGCTGGTGGCCGAGGATACCGATGAAATAGAGGTGGTAAGAGTGCCGATTAAGGACATCGTCGGCATGAT
>JBAZLT010000129.1:0-5416 GCA_041650115.1 Dehalococcoidia bacterium
TGCCGCCGAAGATGGAGTGGTAGCGGTTGTCGCCCTTGATGGCGTAGCACCTGCCGCCCTTTTTGCGCAGGCAGGAGAACCTGTTGTTCTGGTTGCGGTAGTACCAGCACCTGATGTCCTGGCAGATATTGCCGGCGATGGTGCCCATGTTGCGCAGGTGGGGGGAGGCGGTCCTGCCGGCGGCCTGCGCCAGTGCGGTGTATTTGGACTTGATGACGGGGCTGGCGGCGATATCGGCCAGCAAAGCCAGCGGCCCTATCTTCAGCATGCCGCCCTCTTCCTTGATGTAGCTCATCCCCGGTATGGTCTTGATGTTGATCAGCGCCTCGGGGTAGGCGGGGAGGATGGAATCCTTCATTTTGCCCAGTATATCGGTGCCGCCCGCGATGACGGCGGCGCGTTCGCCGTAGCGGCCCATCAGGGCCACGGCCTCGTCCACACTGTATGCGTTGAAATGTTTAAAGTTCTTCATTTACACACCTGCCTTGGCTTTTTTATCGGCCTTCATCTTTGCGGCGGCTTCCTTCACGGCGATGGGATGCTGCGGATAGGTGCTGCAGCGGCAGAGGTTGCCTGCCAGCGCCTCCACGATCTCCTCCTCGCTGGGGTCCTGGTTGCGGTCGAGCAGGGCCTTGGAGGCGACGACGAAGCCCGGTGTGCAGTAGCCGCACTGCATGGCGTGGTTGTTGACATAGGCTTCGATCAGTGGATGGCCCTCGGCGGCGATGCCCTCGACGGTCTCGACGGTCTTGCCGTCGCACTCGATGGCCAGCATCATGCAGGAGAGGACGGGCCTGCCGTCCACGATCATGGTACAGGAGCTGCAGGCGCCGCGGTCGCAGAACTGCTTGGAGCCCGTCAGTCCCAGCACGTCGTGGATGAGGTAGTAGAGGGTCCAATTGGGCTCCACCAGGAAGGTGTGCTCGGCCTTGTTGATAATCAGTTTAATGCGGCCCTCGGCTGCGGGCAGGCCGCGGCCCTTGTGCGATTTGAAGACATGGCTTTTAAGCCCGTCCTGCGTGCCAAGCGATTCCCCGCAGTAGGGGCAGGTGAAAGTCCTGGTTTCTTTACTCAATCTCGTCCTCCTCTTTCGAAGCTTACTTTCCGTCTATATCTTCCCCAGGGCTTTCAATACTCTGCCCGGTGTGATGGGGAAATCGTAAACCCATGCCCCGATGGCGTTGTATACCGCCGGACCTATTAAATGTGGTACGACAGTGGCAATATCCTCGCCGATGCCCACCAGCCCATATGGCCCATATCCCAGGCCTGTCTCCACCAGCACGGTACCGATGGGGCCCACATCTTTAATGGTGGGGATCTTGTAGTCGATTAAATTACCGTTGAGCATCACGCCTGTGACAGGATCATGAACCATTTCCTCCAGCTTGCCGCGGCCCACCCCCATGATGCTGCCGCCGTACTGCTGTCCCTCGCAGCTCATCCTGTTTATAACTTTGCCGACATCGTTGACATTGACCACTCTGGTGACGAAAACCTCGCCTGTCTCTGTATCGACCTCGACCTCCATGAAATGGGCCTGGCGGCAGAATTTCTCCCTCGGACTATGCGGGTTGTACTCGCCCTCCTGGACATGGAAAGCATGGGCGAAGAGAGGCTCCGTCCAGGCGCTCCTTGCTCCGAAGAGCTCGGCGTTGCTGACCGGGCCCTGTATGGCCATCAGCCTGGCGTAGTCGGCCACGCTGATCCAGCGGGAGGGATCGGCCCTGACAAAAATACGGCTGTCTTTGATATCCAGATCTTCCGACTTCATATTGGGGAAAGCGGGCGCGTAGCTTCCTCTCTGCGAAGGTGAGCTTGGACTGGTGGCGGATTCCAGTATACGCTGCTTCAGTATCCTGGCCGCATGGCGCACTGCAAAGCCGTTGGCCGATGTCCCGCACGATGAGTCCGGCGAATTGAGGTGAAAGCCCGGATCGAATTGCGGATTAAAATGGACATCCTCAAGCCGCATACCCAGCTCTTCAGCTGCTATCTGGCAGTAAGCGGTTTCCGCGCCAACACCGTTATCGCAGTGTATTCCCAGCAGAGTGGCTGTGCCGTCGCTGCGCTCGATACGGATAGCGATTTCTCCGCTGCCGGTAGAATCGGACCACTCATGTCCCCAGGTGAATCCGACCCCGTGCATGCGGCCATTAGGGAGTTTTCTGCTTCCAGGCTTATGCCACAGCTCGTCCCATTTGAACTCCGCCTTGCCCTTCTCAATGCACTCCTTCAGGCTGTCACGCACAACGAAGCCGCGCTTCTTCTTTTGCTCGTTGAGCCAGTTCATATCATGTCCCTGGCAGCCGTCGTTCTTCAGGGCTACTTCCGTCGGATCCATTCCACATTCAGCCGCAACGCGGTCCATGACCAGGGTCTGGACCAGTATCGGCACGAGCATCTCGCAGCGTATACCGACCGAAGGCCCCTTGTTGACCCAGATAGACTTGATCTGTCCCTTGAGATGGGGGACCCTTGTATTTTCATGAAAGTGCACTACGGGACTGAAAGCCGGATGGATAGCGCTGGCATGATATACGGTGCCATCAACGGCTGTGATCGTACCGTCGTTCTTGAAACCGACTTTTACCAGATAAACACCCTCGTCCATGGAGCTACCGTAAAAGTCCTCCCTGCGGCTCAGAATATATTTGACCGGCCTTTTGAGTCTCTTCGAAACCACGGCGGCGCAGTATAGTCCGCCGAAGCTCCAATCAACGTGGGTCCAGCCGCCGAAGGTGGCGCCCTGATACGGCATGTGCAGAAGAATCTTGTTCATGGGAATGCCGCCGAACCAGGTGGTTATATCACGTTTGGCTACAAACGGCCTCTGGTTCTTCACCCAGACCTCCGCCTGGTCCCCATTCCATCTCCAGACTCCACAGGGCCGCTCCGGGCAAATCCAGGTATGGCCATAGCGATTGACCTTGAATTCAACTACTTTGTCTGCTTCGGCGAATCCTTTTTTAACATCTCCGTGTATCAACTCGTCCAGTACTCCCCTGTTCCAGAAGTTGCCGTCTGAATAGCGTTCGGGGTATGTGAGAGGAGCTCCCGGTTCGCTGGCTGCAACAGGGTCCAGCATGAAGGGTCTCTGCTCCCACTCCACTTCAATCAGAGAGAGAGCCTCTTCAGCTATTGCCTCGGTATCGGCGGCCACGGCTGCGCCCATCGGCTGTCCCTCGAAGTGCGCCACACAATCAAGCGGTCGGTCATTCTGGAAAATTGGGAAATACCCGATGTTTTCCGTCTCGGGCAAACCGGGGTCATCATATCGGAGCACGTGACGAACACCCGGCAGCTTTTCGGCTTTACTGGTATCCATCCTGACTATTTTGGCATGTGGGTAGGGGGAGTCAATGAATCTCATATGAAGCATGCCCGGCAACTGGATGTCCATGGTATATTCAGCCTGTCCCGAAGCTTTGGCAAGGCCGTCCACATTTCTTGGTATCTTTTGGCCGATATACCTGTATTCCTGAAGCGGATATTTATCCGACTTCAGGTTGTCGAACATCTCGATCATGCGTTCTGTTTCGATTTCCGATCGTCTGGTCATATCACGACCTCCTCTGATTTATGGAATTCACCGCCGAGATAGCTGCGCAGAAACTGCGATTGGTCGATCCTGTCTATATATTCGTTGTAGAAATATTTCAGCGAGTCCAGCACGGGAACCGCGGCGGCCTGCCCCAGCCCGCATAGCGAGGCAGCCGCCATCGTGCGGGCCAGCTCCTCCAGCGTAACCATATCCCTCTCCCTGCCATCCCCGGCAAGCAGGCGCCCGTATATCTCCAGCATGACCTCGGTGCCCTCGCGGCAGGGCGTGCATTTTCCGCATGACTCTTCGTTGAGAAAGCGCATGTCGTTATAGACGATGTCGATGATGTCCCGCGTCGAGTTGAAGACCATCACAGCGCCCGATCCCAGGAAGGTCTCGTGGGAAAGGGGTGTATCCATCATATATCCCGGTATGATATTGCCCGTCGCTCCGCCTATCTGCACCGCCTTTATGTCAGTTGCCCCGGCCAGGTCTGAGATCAGTTCCTTGAGAGAGCTGCCCATCTCCATCTCGTAGATCCCCGGCCTGGCAACATCACCGCTGACGCTGAAGACCTTGGTCCCCTTGCTCCTCTTCGTCCCCATCGCGCTGAACCAGGCTGCGCCGTTGTTGATGATATGGGGAATGTTCATCAGTGTCTCGACATTATTGATAATAGTAGGGTGATCCCACAGCCCCCGCTGCGGTGGGTAAGGCGGCTTGTAGCGGGATTCGCCCCGCTGCCCCTCTATCGAGTTCATCAGCGCCGACTCCTCGCCGCATACATAGGCGCCCGCCCCCTCGAACACCCGGATATCCATATCTTTCAAATAACCTTTTGAGCGCGCCTGCTCGATGGCCGATTTAAGCAGGCTGTTGAGTGCATGGTACTCGCCCCTTAAATAGATGTAGGCCGTGCGGGCGCCGATGGCCAGTCCCGCTATCAGCATCCCCTCGATCAGCCCGAACGGATCGTGGGCAAGTATGTATTTGTCCTTGAATGCGCCGACCTCGCCCTCGTCGGCATTGCAGATGAGGTACTTCTCCCGGCCTCTGGCGTTCATGGCCAGCTCCCATTTCAGTCCGCAGGGGAAGCCCGCGCCGCCGCGGCCGGTCAGACCTGATTTCTTAACCTCTTCGACGATGGCCTTGGGCTTCATTTTGCGCGCTTTCTGATAAGCACTGAAACCCCCGGCCGTGAGATAAGATTCTATATTGCGTGGATCGATTGTCCCGCAGTTGCTAAGCACAATTCTCTTTTCCGCCACTAAACATCCTCCTTTCAATAGGACTTGAGTATCCCGGCAATGCTTTCGGCCGTGAGATTGCCGTACAATTTATCGTTGATCAGCATGGCGGGCGCCTGGTCGCAGGCCCCTATGCAGCCCACCAGCTCGAGTGTGAACTTACCGTCGGACGTGGTCTGTCCCGGCCCGATCCCCAACTCCTTTTTTATGCTGCCGATCACGCCATTCGCATCCTTCAGGTCGCAGGGGAGGCAGCCGCACACCCTGATGATATTCTTGCCAACAGCGGCCACCGGCAGGTATGCGTAAAAGGTGGCTACGCCGTAGATCTCATTGAGAGGTATACCTGTTTTATCGGCCAGCGAGGCCAGCACCGCCCTGGAGAGGCTGCCGTTCTTGCCCAGCTCCTGTTTCAGGGCGGGCAGCAGCTCCGCGCGGCCGGCCGTGGGGGATGGTGTCCCTTTTGCGACGTTGCTCATCGTGCTGCACCTCCTTTCACGGCTTTGAAACCGGGCGCGGCGCTTATCGCTCCCGTGGGGCAGTGCTCGATGCAGATGCCGCAGTCCCGGCAGGCTTCGGAGGTCAGCGGCTGATCGAATCCCGTAACTATCTTGGACCTGAAGCC
>JBAZLT010000130.1:0-5408 GCA_041650115.1 Dehalococcoidia bacterium
CTCGTGAGGAGTATATCGCTCAGGATATCTACACTGAGCTGCAAAAGATGGATGACGGACTTCCCTACGGGAATGTCCAGCATGTGCTCAGCTCCGAGCCGATCAAGGTCACTCTTTTACCGAGAGGCGCCTTCGAGCGCTACTTGAATCTGCGCAGATCACTGGGCGCCGATCTCGCTCATTTAAAGCCGCCGCACATCAATCCGACAGACAAAGACCTGGCCATCCTGATACCGGAGATTCCCGAGACTATGGTCCCTGTCTCGACACCGGTAGGGATAACTTCGGGGAAATAGACTCGATCAACAAAATCCGGGCTATCTGATAATATATCAGGAGGTTGATCCTCAGCGACCTCCTGATATTTATTTTTTGGTAACGAACAGCGCCGGAAAGTTAATATCCTTGACTTTTATATCTAATTCCATTGATAATGACTGTGATACACACTTTCACTTCTGATTATGAATATCGGTACATTAGTCTCGCTTTTAGCGACTATAGCCTATATACCCCTCCTTATTCTGCTTATTACTAACCGGCCATGGCAGAGGCGGCATAAGCTGTTTGCAGCCTTCCTGGTCGGCATGATGATCTGGAGCCTTGGCACCTTTCTCTTCCGCAGCGAATTCTTCATGGAAGAGAAGGTGTTGCTCGCAAAAATAACGCTTTGTTTTCTGGCTCTATCAATAGCGCCGCTTCACTACTTCTTGCGCACTTATTATGAGAGCATTAAACCCGGATTTCCGCTGGCTTTCATTTTTTCGGTAATTTCAATTATCCTGGTTCTCCTTTTCCTTCCGCAGACTGTCACCATCGACAACGGCGTCCTGCCGATATACGGATTCTGGCTCTACCCGGTGATGCTTTTCAATTTTGGGTTACTGGCCAGGGATGCATATCTATTGGCGAAAAAATTGCACCATGTTGCCGATCCGGTTGTACGTAACCAGATAATCAACCTCATTTTCGGTCTCAGCATAGCGCTGGTCCTGTCGCTCACTACAGCTGTAGAGGTCGGCCGTGTTTATCCCATGGCACAGGTCGGCAACTGCATCCTGGCCTTCATCCTCACCTATACGGTGATAAGACATCGCCTGCTGGACCTGCGGTTGATCGCACGCCGCGGTCTGACGCTGTTATTAATGGCGATTGTCGGTGTCGGCGTGTACCTTGTGCTGTTCGCGGTTGCCCATGTACTGTTTAATATCGAGATCGTACCCTCTAATCTGGCGCTGGGTATGGGAATTGCGCTGATAATAACGCTGGTGATCCTGCAGATACGGAGCTTTACTTCCAGTCAGATAGATAAATTGTTCTACAGGGAAAGTTACAGCTACAGGCAACAGCTGAATGCACTGGTCAGGGACAGGGTTAAGCGGCTGATCAGCCTGGATGAGCTCGGCAGTGAGCTGCTCACATTGCTCTCCGGTTCGCTCAGGAGCAAGAAGGCATTTTTACTGCTTCCGCAGGAAGACGGGGCTGATTTTTACGTACGGTTCGCCCTCCCGCCATTAGGCAACGGAGACGACTTTACCATTAAAAAGGATAGCCCGCTGCTGGAATGGCTGGCAAAGGAAAATACTTATCTCCCCCGCGAAACCCTGGAGATTGCCCCTGAGTTCAAAGGATTGTGGAACGAGGAGAAAGAAACCATCAGACAGTTGGATATTCAACTTTTTCTCCCCATTGTCAGCAGAGGAAAAATTATCGGGCTCATGATGCTGGGGGAGAGGGTGGATAAACGCAGGTACACACTTGAGGACATAAATCTGGCCGAAAGGGTTATCCGGGATATAGCTACCAGCCTGGAAAAAGAATATCTGCAGGACCAGCTGCGCAAGCGTGAACAGGAGTTATCTCTTATCAACCAGCTGGCCGCGG
The DNA here is from genome assembly GCA_041650115.1 of Dehalococcoidia bacterium. Lineage (GTDB taxonomy): Bacteria > Chloroflexota > Dehalococcoidia > GIF9 > UBA5629 > CAIMUM01. The sequence goes on from JBAZLT010000130.1 coordinate 1,885, forward strand.
TGATCTCTTCCAGCCTCAATATTAACGATGTATACGATGCGTTTGCAGACGAATTGCAGGAGGTGGTCGAGGCTGACTATACGGCGATCTGCCTGATTGAGGATAACGAGATATATTTTGCTGCGGTATCCTCCGAGGTCGGCTCTGTATGGAACACAGGACAAAAGATTCCACTGGCCGGCACCACCGCCGAATGGGTCTTCCTCAATAAACGCTCATTCTATGAAAGGGACCTCTCACAGAGCAGAAGGTTCCGGACGGGAGAAGACCATGCCAAATTCGGCATCAAGTCGATGCTCCATCTCCCCCTGGTTAACAAGGGGCAGGTGATAGGCGTTTTGCTTGTCGGCAGCAAGCTGCCCGCAGCTTATAGTCCTGAGCAGACTATACTGCTGGAACATCTAGCATCTCAGATCGCGGCTCCGATAGAGAACAGCCGCCTCTTTACCAAGTCGGAAGAGATTGCCCGCATCGACGGCATCACCGAGCTTTTTAACCGGCGCCACTTCGATGAAAGGATGCGGGAGGAAATTGACCGTCACTCAAGATATGGCGACATACTGTCAATACTGCTGGTCGACCTGGATAACTTCAAAAAATACAACGATACCTTCGGACATCTTGCGGGCGACAGGCTTCTGGTCCAGGCGGCGGGGATAATTAAAAGTTCCATCAGGTCATCGGACCAGGCCTTCCGCTATGGGGGAGATGAGTTCGCGGTAATACTCCCTAACTCTTCCACCATGGACTCATTCAGCGTTGCCGAGCGTATGCGCGAGCGGATATCTGAAGTAATGGCGGCCCGCCAGCTCGATATATCGGTCAGCATCGGAGTTGCATCATGGCCCGGCGACGGTACCACGCTCGACGAGCTGTGCTACTCCGCCGATATGGCCCTCTATTATGCCAAGCGCACGGGCCAAAACAGGACGGCGATAGCGTCACGCACCCTTTTCTCTCTCAATGAGCCCAGCGTCACGATCAACTCAGAAGCAGAGGTATTGAGCACCATATATGCGCTGGCGGCAACACTGGAGGCCAGGGACAAATTTACCTATGGCCACTCTCGCCGCGTTAGCCGGTATGCTGTAGCAGTCGCGGAGAAATTGAACCTCACTCCCGAGCAGGTGACCCTGGTCAGTGCCGCCGCCCTCTTGCACGATATAGGAAAAGTGGGTATACCGGACAACATACTCAACAAGAGCGAAAAGCTTCTGGACGAGGAATGGGAACTGCTGAAGCAACATCCCAGGCTATCAGCTACTATTGTAGGCCATGTCCCCAGTCTGAGCGCATGCCTGGCGGCAGTAAAACACCACCACGAGCGGTGGGACGGAAGGGGTTACCCGGCGGGATTGAAAGGCGAGGGTATACCCATTGAAGCGCGCATCCTGTGCGTCACCGACGCCTTCGAAGCCATGATATCCGAGCGTCCTTACCGCTCTGCGTTAAGTTTCAAGCAGGCCATAGCCGAACTGGAGAAGTGCGCCGGCACGCAGTTCGACCCCAAGATAGTCAAAATGTTTATTCCGATCGTGCTTGCGACAGCGCCCGATGATATCGAGCTCGAAATGCAGCGTGTCCGTTACGAACCCGACTAATCCCGTTTTACCAGCAAGCATATATTTCGCGAAAAACACTTCAGAGGTAGTCTGTAATGGCTTTCCGGCCGCGCTGCCAGCACTTTAAACCCCGCATCGCTGAGCGCCCTGACGATCTCAAAATACGTAAACAAGTAATAGTACCTGTGTATTACCTGATCCCCGGCCTTCCAGGGCACATGGACCTCTCTGCCTTTACCCAGAAATATCCTCTGCCACCGGTTCCACACGGTTATAAAGGCTTCCCCGCCGGGTTTAAGCACACGTCTGAGCTCCCGGAAGGCCATATCCCTGCCCTGCCTGCCGGGGATATGATGGTATGTTGCCACCGCTAAAGCGTAATCGAAGGCGCTCTCACCAAAGGGCAGATGAACCGCATCCGCCATCAATAAATTGGGGGCGATGTCATGTTTTTCGGCATATTGAGTAGCCATTCTGATCATCTGACCAGACGAATCCAGTCCCCACAGCTCAAATTTAGCCCGGAAAGGAAGGAAATCCGGACCGTGTGCGCAGCCGATATTCAATAGCCTGCCCCGTCCCCAGCGATCAGCCAGGGACCTCAACTCTGTCTCAAAGCGGGTCCTGTGCCTGAGCCGGTACCAGCTCTCCGCAATATTGTCGTAGGTATTTAAAATGTGACTGTCCTTGTTGGCCTTTTACCCGATTTGCTAAACTTGAACCGCAGCCTAAATATATCATAACTGCAAATCGCCATCCCACAATGCGAAAAAGCTCGAGGACCATCTCAGGCGTCACGCCGGTTGCGGTAATGGCCAGGCCCATGCCGTGTCCCGGGTCCTGCGTATTTTGTCCGTCATTCACAGGATCTCCCAAGAGCTATACACCGGAATCCCCTGCGGTATTGCGCGCCCTGGCCTGCGAATTCGATCCGTCCAGGCAGGTGGAATCCCGTCTCAAGATATTTTCCAAAATGGGACACCCGGTCGATAAAGTGGAACTGATCGTTATGGGAGGTACCTTCCTGGCATCATCCCGCGAATACCAGTACAGTTTTATCCAATCTTGCTACGATGCGCTTAACGAACGCCCTTCCAAGAACATGGAGGATGCCCAGCGGCTGAATGAGACGGCCAGATACCGGTGCGTGGGCCTCTGCATCGAGACCCGTCCCGACTGGTGCAGTGAAAACGATGTGAAGCGCATGCTTGAGTACGGAACCACCCGCGTGGAACTGGGCGTTCAAACTCTGGACGACGATATATACCGGCGGGTCCGGCGCGGCCACTGCGTCAAAGATGTGACCGATGCTACGGCCCTGCTGAAAAAATACGGATTAAAAGTCTACTATCATTGGATGCCGGGGCTGCCGGGATCGACCCTGCAGCATGATCTGTCTCAGGCAAAGCTGCTCTTCGACGATGCCGGCTATAGACCGGATGGGATCAAAATCTATCCCACGCTGGTAGTGAGCGCCACCGAGCTCGAGCAATGGTACCGCCAGGGCAAATACACTCCCTACTCCGTGGATGAAATGATCGGTCTCGTAGCCGATATTAAATCTATGGTGCCGGGCTATGTCCGTATCCCGCGGGTAATGCGCGACATCCCCACCAAATTCATTACCGCAGGTTGCCGCGACCTTTCTTTACGCTCCGGAGTAAAGGAGGTAATGAAAAAAAGAGGGATACAGTGCCAGTGCACGCGTTGCCGTGAATACGGCCACCGCCGGCGGGAGGGCTGGAAGATAGGTACGCCCACCCTGCACAGATATGATTACGAGTCATCAGGAGGCAGAGAGATATTTCTTTCCTTCGAAGATGCTGCCGGCACACTTTTCGGCCTGTTGCGGCTCCGTATCGGCCCCGATGATATTTTCCCTGCGCTGATAAGGGAGGTCCACATCTTCGGATCGGAGGTGCCCATAGGTGAACAGGACGACCTGGCCGCACAACACAAGGG
>JBAZLT010000131.1:0-5344 GCA_041650115.1 Dehalococcoidia bacterium
AGACCACCATCCTCACAGCGCCTTCGCTTTTAGAAGCACGCTGGGAGAAGCTCTGCTGGAACATCCCTTTCAGCGGCCTGTGCGTTGCCGGCGGGGGCATCACGACCGACCGCATCATGGCGGACGCCGGCCTGCGCGCCGCGGCAAGGGCTTTGATGGAGGAGGTTATCTGCGCCGGCAATGCCGACCTGGCCAGGCGAGGTGAGAAGAGCATCATCGATGGTAAAACGATGATTGAAAGCATGTTCCAGAAAACCTCCACCATGGGCGCATACAGGCCCAGCACCATGATCGATTTTGTGGAGGGCAAGCCTATGGAGATCGATGCCATCTTTGCCGAACCTTTGCGGCGGGCCCGGGAACTCAACGTCCCCGCCCACGGACTTGCGCTGTTGACAGCCGTGCTGAGGTCGCTTAATCACGGCCGTCTATCACCGGCTACGGCTCTATCTTGATGGGCCCCGACTCTCCCGAGATCGGCACATATCTGTAAGGGCCGTTGTAATCCAGCCCTTCCATGCCGCTTTTAATATTGTTTACATCCCAGATAGAGCTGATGATCCAGACCACCGCCACCTGTTTGCTACCGGTGACCTTCTTGAGCATGGGAGCGAAGTCCGTCGTCCCCTGCTTGTAGAACTCCACGGGACCGATCTCGTAACCCTCGCCGGTGGAACGCTGCTTCATCGCGGCCAGGCTGCTCCTCCCCATCTCGTTGTCGATGACCAGGAAAGTAGCATATTGCTTGGACGGGTCGAAGGTAAAACCCTGCCACGGCAGAAGCGAACAGGCGGCCAGGGAAAGCAAAAGCATAACCAGCCCTGTAAAAATAAAACCGGAATATTTGAAGTTCATCCTCTTTTCCTTATCGTATTCAGTATATTATACAAAACGGCAGGCCCTGATGTTCAATCCGGTGTATAATCCTCACTAATATGAAAAGAGTCTACAGCAACGATAAAATCACGGTCTACTGGGACTCGGAAAAGTGTGTCCACTCCGGCAACTGCTTCTCAAAACTGCCCGAGGTCTTCAAGCCGATGCTCCGTCCCTGGGTGATTATCGATGCGGCCTCAGCGGAGGAGATAAGGAAGACCGTAGAAAAATGCCCATCCGGCGCGCTCACCTGCAGAATGAATAAATAGAACCAGCCGGCGAATTACTTGTTCTTCATCCTGTCGTAAAGTTCGATGAACCAGATGTTGAGCGCGACGGTCAGGACGATAGGCAGGCTGATCAGCCACAGGTTCTGGGCCAAATCGATACGGAAATACTGGCAGACGGCCAGCAGTACCACCGTGAGCAAGATACCCAGCCCTGCGCACCCGACGGCCAGAGCTACATAGGTCACCACAGATAATTATACCTTAACAACCATGCCCCTACTTATGTCAATAAAGAGCTGCCGGCTGCGACGCCGCGTACGGGCAACCGTCGTTTGGGACATTGGGGGCATGACTAAATACCTATTGATACCCCTGTATCTGCTGCTATAATAGGCAATCGGAGGTAACCTATGGGAATCCAGAATGCGGGTGAAGTGCTCGGTGTCGTATGTCTGGGGCTGGCATCCCTGGCAGCTTTTCTTATGGTGCCCGCTCGTGAGTTGAGCATGCGGGAGAGGATCGGCATACATACTTTTTACTGGGCTTTTGCGATTTACGCCGCCTGGACTATATTTTTCATGTGGGACGCCGGGAGCTGGGAGAGATATTTCTACACCTGCATTCCGCTGATGCTGGGCCTGATACTCAGCATTCTGTCAGAAATACAGTCAAAACAGCCTCCTATCAATATCAACGACGCCCGCCTTAAAAAAATCGCCGTCCAGACCTGGCAGCAGCTGCCCAATAACGTGAAAAGAGGCCTGCAGAGCGCGATCATGAACATACAGGGTGTGCCTGAGTGGAGCGAGCTGGACGAAGAAGAGTTCAGAGAACAGGGGCACAGGGCCGCGCGATGGTACACCATACTTCCCCTGCCCACCAAAGGTATTCTTCACGTATCGGAGAGCGACTGCCGCAACCTGCAGGACCGTGAAGTGGTCCGGGCGCTGGCTCACGAGTTCGCCATGGCCTATCAGTCCACAAAAACACCTTTCGACAATAGCGCCATCGAAAGAGCGGGCGAGGTTCTGCCTGCCAGGTGGAAGTTCATTAAATAGGTATCCCTACGTATTTATCCGGCAGCGCGCCGACTGTATACTTCCCTCTCACTGCAATAAAGGAGAAAGTGTTCGATGGTTAAAATCATTTGTGACAGCACCGGCGATGTGCCGGCGGATATCAGGAAACAATTTGACATCACCATTGTGCCTCTCAATGTCATTTTCGGGTCCGACAGTTATCAGGACGGTGTTAACCTGACTCCGCCTCAGTTTTACAAAATGCTGGTGGAGAGCAAGGTGCATCCGACCACCTCTCAGCCTGCTCCCGGACTCTATGAAGAAGCCTACCGCAGGCTGTCTAAGGAGACCGACGAGATAATGGTGCTGACCATATCCGGCGGCATCAGCGGCACCCGCGAAAGCGCGGAGCAGGCCAAGAAAATGGTGGGCAACATTTGCAAGATCGAAATTATCGACACAAGGATGACCTGCGCCGGGCTGCTGCTGCCCACACTGGCTGCGGCCAGGGCGGCGCAGAAGGGTTTAAAGCTGGTGGAGATATCAGGTCTGATCAACGACATGCTGCCCAGGCTGCGCGTTTATATGATATTCGATACGCTCGAATACCTCAGGAAGGGCGGGCGCATCGGCAGGGCCAAGGCATTGCTGGGCGGCATGCTCAAACTTAATCCGGTGCTCACGCTCAAGGACGGCGTTATATCGCCGGTCTCTCAGGCGCGGGGCCGCGCCAAGGCCATGGAGCTATTGATCGACCTCATGCATAAGGCCGGCCAGCCGGAGGAAGTTGTCCTGGAGGACGCATCCACACCCGACGATCTCAACTATATCGCCAGGAGGGTCGGCGAAGTCCTGCCCAAGGCTTCCATTATACGCAGCACGGTCAGCCCGGTGATCGGCGTGCACACTGGACCCAGCGTCATGGTCGGAGGCACGATCAGCACAGTCTGAACCCGCCGTTCGTTCAAGAATATCGACGGAATCCCTGTAATAGCCTGCCATGAGCCGGTCGTCTATTAATAGACGACCGGCTCAAACGATTTAATTCGGGCACTCGCATCCGAAGTCGCACAGCAATGTGGAGCCTCAGTTCCATAGCTACACCAGATCGCCCCAGTACATAAGTCATAGTACCATAGTAATATTGATTATTTGAATATACTCGGGTTATATATATGACATATGTATATGAGGTCGGATATGAAGGTAACCGTTAAGTTTAGCTTGTATGCATTTAAGGGTGAGGGTGAAACCGAAAAAATATGCAGAAGAACGATCTTTAGATAAGGCATGGACCGGCATCGATCGCAAGAGCTATGATCAGCTGTTCAAATCAATATTTTTGAATTCCCCGACAGGTAAATATGTTGGGCAGAGCGGTAAATTGGTGCTCTGCAATCCTGCCTTTGAAAAGATCACCGGCCACAGGAAGCACGAGCTTAGAGACATAGAGCATTTGAGTCTGGTCGTTCCGGACGACAGGGAACGTGTCAGACGAGACGCTATACGCATGCTCAAAGGCCTGCGCAAAAAGCCCTATCAGTTCAGGGTGTGCACGCGCCAGGGTGAGGTGCGCTGGGTAATCGAGACCGTCGTGTCCATTGTCTACCGCGGGCAGCGCGCCGTCCTGGGAAATTTCATCGATATAACCGAGCGTATAAAGGTCGAGGACGAGCTACTGAGTTCCCGGGACCTGCTGCAGAATGTGATAGACGCTACGCCCGACTGGATGTGCGTTAAAGATCTCGAGCATAAATACATACTGGTCAATAAAAGTTTTGCTCAAGCCCAGCATCTTTCGCCGCAGGATATGATAGGCAGGCCTGATACCGACTTCTTCGCGGAGGAGCTCTGCCTGGGCAATCCCCGGAAGAGTATAGCGGGATTTCACCATGACGACCTGCAGGCTTTTCAGGGCCGCCTGGTGCAGAACCCGGGTACCGTTGTAACCTGGGCCGACAACTCACAGCATATTTACGATACGTACAACATACCGCTGCGAGACAACGCAGGCGACGTATACGCAGTCCTGGTATACAGCCGCGACTCCACCGAGCGGCAGAGAGCGGAAGAAGAGCGCGAGGCCTCTCTCAACGCGTTGCAGAGGACACTGCGCGCGCTGGTGGACACCATGGTCAAGGTGGTGGAGATGCGTGATCCCTATACCGCCGAGCACCAGCAGAGGGTGGCCGGGCTGGCAGGCGCCATAGCCAGGGAAATGAAGATGGATGAGCAGCGCATCGAACACCTTGTGATGGCCGCCAAAATACACGATATCGGCAAGATGTATGTGCCGTCGGATATACTCAGTAAGCCCGGCAAGCTGACCGCCACCGAGCTGGACCTGATCAAAACACATACCCTCGGTAGCTATTCCATACTGCGGGACATCGAGTTCTCCCGTCCCATCGCATTAATGGTCCTGCAACATCATGAAAGGCTGGACGGGTCCGGTTATCCCCAGGGCTCAACCGGCAAAGAGATGCTTACGGAATCCAAGATACTGGCCGTGGCCGACGTGGTGGAAGCAATGTCATCGCACCGCCCCTACCGGGCGGCGCTGGGTATCGAAAAGGCCCTGGCTGAAATATCCAAGAATAGAGGCAAGCTTTACGACCCCGAGGTCGTCGACGTATGCCTGATGCTGTTCAAAGAGAAGGGGTTTAAATTCGAGGACAGGTTTGTCTTCAGTGACAGGTAAATAACCCTTTTTAAGTCTTGCCGGCATCTCTCTAAACCCTTTGCATCCCGCTGCGTTTTAATATTTGATCAATATTTAAGCTGTATACTGATTATGTAAACAGGTTAATAAGATCAGTTTAAATAAACAGGACGTAGACAGATGCTGCAGACATTGTATTGCCCCAGATGCATGGCGCGGGTCGTGTGCGGTGAGAGGTACTGCGGAAATTGCGGCTCACGTCTTACCTGGGCGGTGCGGCCGGCACAGCCGGGCGGCAGCGCGACGCCCCTCAGTAAAGATATCTCCAAACTGCTCACCGACTTCGAGAAGCACCTCAAATGCGGCCATCACGGATAAACTGTAAAGCCCAAAAGTAGAGAAGCGCTGATCGGGTCGATGCGATCAGCGCTCCCCTGCTTATATATGACCGGCTGGCTACGGGCCAGGCGGTGGGGGCGGGGGTGGAATCGGTCCGGGCGGGGGTGGAATCGGTCCGGGTGGGGGCGGCACAGGGCCGGGGACGGGACGCGGCGCAG
>JBAZLT010000132.1:0-5340 GCA_041650115.1 Dehalococcoidia bacterium
GTGCGCGGTATGGCAACCACACCGTGGCTGTTGACCGAACTGATGTGACGGCCTGTGACACCGATGTACGCCGATTCAATCTTGACACCACTGGCCTGTTCAGCGCGTTTGACCGATTCGGCTACCGAGTCCCTGGCCTCCTCGACATTGACCACCATGCCTTTATGAAGGCCGTGGGACGGTACCTGTCCGACACCGAGCACCTGAAGAGCACCCCCTGAATCAAGGGTGGCAACTATGGTGCAGATTTTGGTTGTACCCACATCGATGCCGGTAATTAGTTTTTTTGTCATTAATCCGAGCCTCCTATGATTTAATGTTTACTGATAGTCGAATGATTCCTACATGAAGTAGAGTATGGCGATTGCTATTACCAGGCTGATGAAAACGATGCCATCGAATACCATCCCCCCGAAAATGGTTAGAAGTTTTCGGTCATTGTTCAGGATGGAATTCAGTCTTTTTGCTCCGATCATTTTCTTTGCCTCCTGTACTTTTTTATAGCTTAACCGCCACGCGGAGTTTTGCGCTCCGGCTGCGCGGATTTCTTTCGATTTCTTCATCGCTGGGATATATGGGATGTCTGCTGACGAGCGCCAAAGTGGGTTTATGCTGGCAGCGGCATTGAGGTACGGTAGGTGGGCAGATGCAACCCCTGGTCTCGCGCAGCATGAAGTTCTTGACGATGCGGTCTTCCAGTGAGTGATAGCTGATGACGGCCAGCCTGCCGCCTTGTTCCAGACAATTGAGGCTCTGGTCCAGAGACGTAGTCAGATGGTCGAGTTCCCGGTTCACCGCTATGCGCAGGGCCTGGAAAGTCCTGGTGGCGGGATGTATCTTACTCAGGCGGTCACCTATCGCATCCGAGACTGTAGCGGCAAGGTCCGCCGTATCCGAGATCGGCCTGTGGTCGACGATGTTTTTAGCAATCCTGTTAGCCATCGGCTCTTCGCCGTAGATTAGAATCAACTGAGCCAGTTTGGCTTCGGGCAACTTGTTGACTATATCGGCGGCGGTGAGATGCTCGTCCGGGTTGAACCTCATATCAAGCGGGCCGTTTAGTTGGAAGCTGAAGCCGCGTTCTGCACTGGCGAGCTGAAGTGATGATAGTCCGAGGTCGAAGAGTATGCCGTCGGCGGCTGAAAAGCCGGTTTCGCGGCAGATGTTTTCAAGATTGTAAAAGTTATCGTTGATGATGATGGAGCTTTCAAAGAAGTCGTACAGGTTGTGCTGGGCCAGGTTGATTGCTTCAGGATCGGCGTCTATACCGAGTAACTGGCCTCCGGGCTGGCATCTGGAGAGGATAGCAAGGGAGTGGCCGCCGCCACCCAGGGTACAGTCGATGTATCGCTTCCCCGGCCCGACATCCAGCGCCTCAACGACCTCGTCCGCGAGAACAGGAGTATGTACCCTGGTTGCTAATGCGACGCTCATTTCCTTTCCTCCAGTATCTCCATCAACTGGCGCGCATCGTCAGCGGACGGGCGTTCTTTCTGCCACTGGGCGGAATTCCAGATCTCAAAACAGTTATTGGTTCCCAGTACAACAGCAGTGTCCGATATTGAGCACCTCTCACGCAGTGTGGAGGGCAGGGCTATCCTTCCTTGGTTGTCGATGTTGACCTCGTTGGCGTTGCTGAAAATGAAGCGGTTGATCTTTCTCTCCTTATCGGAAACGAGGAAACTGGTCGGGGCCTGATTGGCGGTCATCTTATTCCAGTCGGCCCTGGTGTAGGCTGTGATGCAGTTGTCAGCCACCATGGTCAAGACAAGGCCGTCTTCTATTTCCCTGCGGAACCGGGGTGGCAGGGGAAGACGTCCCTTGTTATCAACCTTATATTCGTATTCGCCTACAAACATTACTTTCTAAACCTGCTGACGCGGTTATACCAGGAGAGCTGACCTCTCAACTTCTCCTTCAAGATTTCTAATGGCGCTCCAGTCCATCATTGCCAGCTCCTGAACGTAATCGCTCAGCTCGTGTTCGGGATTTAACGAGTAGTGTGCGATGCCGCTGGAGCAGTATTTTTCCTCCACCATCCCTTTTTCGATCAGCTCTCTCAGCATCTCGCGAAGATGGTGATGTGTGATATCAAGCACATGGGCAATGCAGTCAAGGTTGAACTTGGCCTGCGGATGCCTGCCCCAGAAGAGAAGCAGGCGCAGGCGGTGACCCGTGAAATCATTTTCCCTTAAAAAAGAGATCAGATCGTGGTCCGTCATGCTCACGCATTGACTGTTCATTACCATATCATTTCCCCTTTTTTACCACTTTTTACCACTATGTCCCATTATTGACACTTTTTCCCCCACTTGTCAATAGTTTTTCAGGGAAAAGTTTTTAAAAAATGGCCCGGTTTTACAGGACGTCCTGTGGGTTATCAGGGGAAGATACACAAATTGTGGCGATGGGAGACATGGCCACACAATATATAGTTTATTAGACCATGTGTTCTATTATTCGTACAGGATGTTCAGCTTGTCCGCAGGTTTGGTGGCACGAGTGAGTTATGGTAAAATTACCTGCCTTTCTACAGGGCGGGTCCATATATTAATGTTAAGAATCGATATATTAACGCTTTTCCCTGAGGCCTTTTCGGGCTATCTGTCGCATAGCATTGTCGGCCGCGCGCTGGAAAGGCAGCTTGTCGATATCCGCCTGCATGACATCAGGTCTTTTACTCATGACAGGCACCATACAGTGGATGATTACTGCTACGGTGGCGGCGCCGGTATGGTGATGAAGCCGGAGCCACTGTTTGAGGCCGTGGAACACCTGCGTAGCGATATAGGGGAAGGAGACTACCCGGTTATATTGCTTACACCTCAGGGCAAGCTGTTCACGCAGGAGACGGCAGCCAGATATGCCGCCGGCAACAATATTATAATGATATGCGGGCACTACGAGGGTGTGGATGAAAGGGTGGCTGAACACTTGGTCACCGACGAAATTAGCATTGGGGATTATCTGCTCAGCGGGGGTGAACCGGCTGCCATGGTTGTGACGGATTGCCTGGTCAGGCTGGTGCCGGGGGCCATAGGGTCGGATATATCCCTGGTGGAAGAGTCGCATGTGGACGGTTTGTTGGAGTACCCGCACTACACAAGGCCGCCTGACTTCAGGGGTTGGAAGGTCCCGGATGTGCTGCTTTCGGGCAATCACAAGGAGATATCCGCCTGGCGCAGAAGGCAGAGCATCCTGCGCACAGCTCGGCGGCGCCCCGACCTTTTAAGCAAGGCGAAATTGACAGATACCGAGGTGAATCTGGTAAAATCAACGGATTTGAATAATAATTGATAGTACTAAATATAAGGAAAGGGAACGACCATGGATATCAACACTATAGGAAAGAATAAAGTCAAGCCGGGATTGCCAAAGCTTTCACCCGGCGATAACGTTCGGGTGAGCTTTAAAGTCAAAGAGGCCAGCCGCGAGCGGCTGCAGACTTTCCCCGGGCTGATCATTAAAGTTACCCGCCACAATTCGGGAGGTAATTTTACGGTTCGCAGGGTTACATCGGGCATAGGAGTTGAACATACCTTCCCGCTGGCCTCTCCCCTCCTGGAAAAAATAGAGGTCGTGCGCCATGGAAAGGTCAGGCGCAGTAAGCTCTACTATATCAGGCGGCTCAGCACCAAGGAAGCCAGGCTTAAGGAAAGGCGAGAAAGGATCGCCGAGGAGGCCTCGCCGACCCCGGTTGAGGATATGTTGACAGCTCCTGAGCCAGAGGCTCCCGCAAGCGAAGCTGAATAAGGTGGATGCGATTTGCTGAGGTAGCCGTCGCCGCAGCCGGCGGCCACCGACATACTTTCACCTATTCCATTCCCCCATCTCTTCAAATTGAGCCCGGCTGTGCGGTACTTGTACCGTTCGGGCCGAGGGTCGTGCGCGGCATAGTTACCGCTCTGTCCGAGACGTCCACAGTTTCCCAGACAAGAGATATTGCCGGTGTTGTCTCAACCGTACCTCTGGTCAGTCCTAGGCGGATCGACCTGGCCGCCTGGATTGCCGACTACTACGTAGCCCCCGTGTTCAGCGCACTGGCGCTCATGCTTCCCCCGGGATTCAATAGCAAAAGACAGCCCGGACACAAGCTTCAGAAGTCACTGATGCTGGCGGTTGACGGTGAAGAGCTTCCTTCTATCGTGCAACAACTGAAAAAGACACGTGCTTTCAGGCAATTAAAAATTATCGAAGTGTTGCAGGCTGCGGGGGGGAAAATGGAAACAGGCCTGGCTTTAAAAAGGGCGGGATGTGGTCGGCAGGTGATCACAGCTTTGTTGTCCCGGCGATTGATAAGCGAGATCGGTGAGGAAGTGTTTCGTGATCCTGTCGCCAGGACCGATCATCCCCTTGAATTTCCCCTGCAGTTTACAGATGGACAGCAATCGGCCTGGGGACCAATCAGGGATGCCATTCGGGCGGATAGTAACAGGCCCACGTCCTCCATATTTTTACTGCATGGTGTGACGGGAAGCGGTAAGACAGAGATATATCTCCAGGCCCTGGCCGAGGCAGTCAAAGCAGGGAAAAAGGGCATCTGCCTGGTGCCTGAGATATCCCTGACGCCCCAGGTGATCGATCGTTTCTTCTCCAGGTTTCCGGGCAGGGTTGCTGTTTTGCACAGCGCGCTCACGGCAGGGGAATTGCATGATGAGTGGCGCCGCATTGCCCGCGGTGACTTCGACATAGTAATAGGACCGCGCAGCGCCGTATTCGCTCCACAACCAAACCTGGGCCTGATAATTGTGGATGAAGAACATGAATGGGCTTACAAGCAGTCCGAGAAATCGCCGCGTTATCATGCGCGTGAGGTTGCTGTTCAGTTGGCGCGCCTAACCAATTCCGTGCTCATTATGGGCAGCGCTACACCCGATGTTGAGACATACTATCGCGCAACACGATCCGAATTTCAACTCGTGGAATTGCCGGAGCGTGTAACACCTCTCGGCCAGTCGCCCTTGCCCGAGGTAGACATAATCGACATGAGGCATGAACTTAAAAGCGGCAACCGAGGTATTTTTAGCCGCGCCCTGCGGTCGGCCATGGCTGAATCGCTGGAACGGGGAGAGCAGATAATTATGTTTATCAATCGCCGGGGGAAGGCTACTTTCATTGCGTGCCGGGATTGCGGGTACGTGATGAGCTGCAGGCGTTGTTCCGGTGCACTGACCTATCATTACAGCGAGAAACGCCTCATCTGTCACCGCTGTCGCAGATCGTATCCTCTGCCCCGTAGATGTCCGCAGTGCTCCGGGCGGGAGATAAAGTACTTTGGAATCGGGACCGAATCCGTTGAAGCCGAGTGCCGGAAGCTTTTTCCCAAAGCCGGAGTGATTC
>JBAZLT010000133.1:0-5329 GCA_041650115.1 Dehalococcoidia bacterium
CCTCCGTTTGTGTACATGCGTCAACGAACTACGGACACATGTTAGCAGAATATTATTTCCTTAAGATGTGACCAAAGTCATCATCCGCGTGGTAAAGATTCGATAAGGGTCCTTTCACCGTTCAGCCGGGTACACGTATGACCATCGGCCGCACCAGCCTCAATTCAGCTCTTTTACACCTATAAAAGGGCCATGCCAGAAGTGGTACCATACCTGCCCCGTATAACCGTTGACGCTGAGCATGCCGTAGATCTGGTTATCCTTGAGTATTTCAATGGTGTAGTAGCCGTAAAAGCGGTCTGCGTCTTCGACTTTTGAGCCCGGCAAATAAACGTCGAGGTAATCCTGCGCATTCTTTTTAGCCTGCTCTTCGCTGACAGTCATGGGAAGGGCGGCGTTGCGGTTGCCCCACATCATGCCTGTCATCATGCCGTATTTGGCATTCCACATCATGTTCGGTCCCGGCTCGGAATACATGTCTCCGGTATAAGGGTCGATGAGGGCTTCGAAGGCATAATTGCCCGTGCTTTTTTCCTTAAAACCAACGTAGAAGTTGTTGGTGAATTCCAGTATTTCAGCGGCTTTTAGATCGGGATCGTTCCGGTCTTTGAGGTAGTTGTTCACTATCTCCACGGCCTTGTCCAAGGTTATACGCTGCCCGCCGCTAACGTAAGGTCCCCCCGGCCCTATCAGGCCGCTACGGCTCATCATGCCGCCCGGCCCGGTCACACCGACTGGACCCATCATGCCGCCGGGCGGATAGCTGTAGGGCGGAGATTGAATGGTCTGGGGGGAACAACCTGATGCGAATGTGGAACCCAGGAGCACTGATATCACCAGGATGAAGAAACTCCATCTCAACATCATCTGCCTCCTAACTTATATGTTCTGATTTTGATTATAGCACCCGAATCGGAATGCAGCATAACATGACTGTTAACCTGTGATTGCCGACTCGGTTTGGAATGGATTAGAAGCCAGCCCGATAAATCGATCTTACACGTTCAGCAGTCTTGCGTTAATTGAAACGATCACGGTGCTGACGGTCATTAAGATCGCGCCGGCTGCCGGTGTGAGCAGGATGCCCAATCCATACAGTACGCCGGCGGCCAGGGGAATGGCTACTACGTTGTAGCCGGCAGCCCAGGCGAGGTTCTGCACCATTTTCCTGTAGGTCGCCCTGGCCAGGCCGATGATCGCTACGGCATCGAGGGGATTGCTTCTCACCAGTATGATGTCCGCCGTCTCCACAGCAACGTCCGTACCGGCGCCGATTGCAATGCCGACATCGGCTGCCGCCAGAGCTGGGGCGTCGTTGACGCCGTCTCCCGTCATGGCGACCAGCAGCCCTCTTGATTGGATCTCCTTCACCCGGGCTGCCTTTTGATGGGGCAACACCTCCGCGAAATACTCATCGAGACCGATCTGCGCAGAAACCCAGGCGGCCACCTGCCTGTTATCACCGGTAATCATCATGCATTTGATGCCCATTTCTTTCAGCTTCGAGACGGCCGCCCTGGACTCAGGGCGGATGATATCGGCCAGGGCGATGGCGCCCGCCACCTGTCCGCCGATAATCACGAACACCACGGTCTTACCCTGAGAAAAAGCCCTGTCTATTCTTTCATCGGCAACCTGTATACTGTTTTCCCGCAGGTAGCCGGGGCTGACAACCCTCACAGATTTCGCATTAACCGTGGCCTCCGCCCCCCTTCCGGGCATAGACTTGAAATCATCAACCGGGAATTTATCGACGCTGGAAGCCGTGATTCCCCTGGCCAGGGGATGCTCGGAGAAGGCTTCCACGGAAGCCGCATATGAGAGCAATTCCTTTTGTGTGAAGCCCGACTGCAGGACGATTGTATCGGTGACACCAAACCTCCCCTCAGTCAGTGTGCCCGTCTTGTCGAACAGAACAGCCTGAATTTTTCGCGCCTGTTCAAAGGCGGACCTGTCCCGTATCAGCAGGCCGTTTCTGGCCGATATGGCGGTGGACACGGCTACAACCAGCGGCACGGCCAGTCCAAGCGCATGCGGACAGCTTATCACCAGCACCGTTACCATGCGCTCGAGCGAGAAGGCGAAGTCCATATTCATGATAATCAGCCAGATGAAGATGGTTATTGCACCCGCAGACAGGGCTATGATGGTCAGCCACATGGCAGCCCGGTTGGCCACATCCTGCGTCCTCGACCTGCTGTCCTGCGCATCCCTGACAAGCTTGACCACCTGCGAGATGTAAGAGTCCCTCCCCGTCTTCCGTACCTCTATCAACAGCCTGCCTTCGCTGTTAACGGAAGCGCCTATCACGGGTGCCCCCGCCGACTTGGGAACAGGTGCCGATTCACCCGTCAGCATGGCTTCATTGACCGAGCTTTCTCCATCAAATACGATTCCATCGGCGGGCACCTTCTCCCCGGGCTTGACTATTACCCGGTCCCCGGGCATAAGCTGTTCGAGCGGAACATCCTTCGCACTTCCGTCCGGCATGAGCTTGTGGGCGGTATCCGGCATGAGCCGGGCCAGTTCCTCCAGCGCCCTGGACGCGCCCATGACGGACCTCATCTCAATCCAGTGACCGAGGAGCATGATGTCCACCAGCGTGGCCAGTTCCCAGAAAAAAATTTCGCCTTTCAGCCCGAATGCCACTGCGCTGCTGTACACGTAAGCCACGGTGATGGCCAGGCCGATCAGCATCATCATCCCCGGCTTTTTCGATTTAAGCTCATCGCCCAGGCCTTTGAGGAAGGGATAGCCGCCATAGAAAAACACGACTGAGGACAGTGCCCACAGGACGTATATATCTCCTCTGAAGCGGAGCGAATTGTCCAGGCCGAGCAGTTCCTGAATGAAGGGTGAAAGGAGCAGGATGGGTATGGTTATAGCCAGGGATATCCAGAAGCGCCGTTTGAAATCGGAGACCATTGAAGTGTGCCGTCCGCCGTGCACAGGCGGCCTGCCCTGTCCGGCCTGCATATGCATGGCATGTCCGGTCATATTCATGTCGTTTTGGACAACTCCACCGGTTTGAATCCTCTCAACCGGAGCGAGTTGGACACAACCGTGACCGAGCTGGCGGCCATGGCCAGCGCGGCCAGCATGGGATTGAGGAAGCCGTAACGTCCGAAGATGAACTGCAGCCCGGCCGGAACTGTTCCCGAGGAGAAAAAGGGATACAGCACGCCGGCCGCCACCGGTATAAGTATGACATTATAGGCGAAGGCCCAGAAAAGGTTCTGTTTGATCGTTTTCATACATCGCCTGCTCAGCGAGATGGCCGTGACGATGCCCGCCAGGTCCCCGCTCATGAGGGTGATGTCTCCCGTCTCCATGGCCACATCCGTTCCTGTTCCCATGGCGATGCCGATGTCGGCCTGGGCCAGCGCCGGGGCGTCATTGATGCCGTCGCCCACCATGGCAACTACCTGCCCCTCCTTTTGCAGTTTCAGCACTTCGGACGATTTGTTTTCCGGCAGCACGTCGGCGATCACTCGGTCTATGCCCGCCTGCCCTGCGATGTAGGCGGCCGCGCGCAAGTTGTCTCCGGTCAGCATGGCCACATGCAATCCCATGTTCTTGATGGCGGCCACCGCCGCTGCGGCCTCGGGCTTGAGCGTATCGGAAAGCGCCAGCACCGCTGCGATCCTGCCGTCGATGCCCAGGAAAAGTACGGTCTTGCCCTGGTTCCAGTATTTTTCGGCGATGTCCCCGACGGCGACGGTGTCGATGCCTCGCTCCAGCATCAGTGCGCTATTGCCGACTGTTACGCTGCGGTCTTCCACCACGGCATCTATGCCCAGCCCGGGAAGCGCCTTGAAGGTCCGAGTGTCGGGAAGATCGAGTCCCCTCTCCCGGGCCGATTTGACCACGGCCTGCGCCAGGGGGTGCTCGGAGTTGCGCTCCGCAGCCGCCGCTATCCGCAGGGCTGCGTCCTCGGTAAAAGGACTAATGGTCTTGATGTCGGTCAACCTGGGGCGTCCCTGCGTCAGCGTACCGGTTTTGTCCAGCATAACGGTGGTGATTTTTTGCGTGCGCTCCAGCGCTTCACCGTTTCTGATGAGCACACCGTGCTCGG
The DNA here is from genome assembly GCA_041650115.1 of Dehalococcoidia bacterium. Classification (GTDB taxonomy): domain Bacteria; phylum Chloroflexota; class Dehalococcoidia; order GIF9; family UBA5629; genus CAIMUM01. The sequence goes on from JBAZLT010000133.1 coordinate 4,076, forward strand.
CGCCCTTGCCCGTGCCCACGATGATAGCTGTGGGCGTGGCCAGTCCCAGCGCACAGGGGCAGGCGATAATCAGAACAGCCACGAAATTGAGCAGGGCATAGACGAAGGAGGGCTGCGGCCCGATGATCAGCCAGATAATAAAGGTTATGACGGCGATGGCAATGACCGCCGGCACGAAATAGCCGGCTATTATATCGGCCAGGCGCTGGATGGGGGCCTTGCTCCCCTGCGCCTCGTCCACCAGCCGGATGATGCGGGACAGGACCGTATCTTTGCCCACCCTGGCGGCCTTAAACCTGAAGCTGCCGGTCAGGTTGAGCGTCGCGCCTGTCACATTTTCGCCCGCCTTTTTTTCGACGGGCATGCTTTCGCCCGTCAGCATGGACTCGTCCACGGCCGAGAAGCCTTGGCTGACGACGCCGTCCACCGGCACCCTCTCGCCCGGCCTGACCAGTAAAATATCCCCCACCGCCACTTCCTCCACGGGGACCGCCACCTCTTTTCCCTCTCTTATAACGGTGGCTGTGTTGGGACGAAGGCCGATCAGCTTTTTAATGGCCTCAGAGGTCTGCCCCCTGGCGCGCGATTCCAGGAAGCGGCCCATCAATATCAGGGCGATGATCATGGAAGAAGTGTCGAAGTACAGTCCGTGGCCTATGCCCGCCGCCGCGAAGAAATGCGGGAAGAGCACGACGGCCACGCTATAGAGATATGCGGCCGAGGTGCCCACGGCGATCAGCGTGTTCATATCCGCCGCGCCGTGCTTGATCGCGCCCCAGGCGCCTTTATAGAAGCGCAGGCCGGCCCAGAACTGGACCGGTGTGGCCAGCGCCCAGAGCAGGAACGGTTTCCAGCTGTAGTCGAGCAGGTCGGTCATGCTCAGCAGCATAACCACGGCGGCCACGCATAGCGAAAATATGAACTGGGTCCTGATCTGCGAGATCTCGCGCAGCGAGGCGGCGTCCTCCCGGCCCTGCTCCGCCGTCACCACCTCTATCCCGTAGCCGGCATCGGTCACGGCGCGCAGCATGGCGGATGTGTCGGCCTGCCGGGTATGCTCCACCACCGCGCGGTTAGAGGCCAGGTTGACCGCCACCGCGGTCACGCCGGGCAGGTCACGCAGGGACTTCTCAACTCGGGACACGCAGGATGCGCAGGACATCCCGCTGACCGAGAAAGTCGTTTTCTCAGTTGCAGGACTACCGTTCTCGGACATTACAGCTCCAGGTGTTGTTCCCACACGCCGTGCAGCGT
>JBAZLT010000134.1:0-5323 GCA_041650115.1 Dehalococcoidia bacterium
AATAGCCGCCGCCTGCTCCTATCTGGTCGAGCATGCGCTGGTGAAGGGAGGACTATTCACCATCAACGGGACGTCGTCCGGCACGGTTGACTGCATGCAGGGCAACCTGTGTGCTGCGCTGCTGGACCTGGGCTACGAGGGTCCCCGGCTGGACAGCACGTATGAGTGGATGGCGCGCAGCCTTACGGGTGAAGGCGTGGCCCCCATGACGGACAAGAACGCCGCGCTCCGCTATTACGCCGGCAAGTGCGGGCCCGGCTTCGCCTGCGGCGCCAACAATAAGCTGCCGTGTGCCTGGGGAGCGGTCAAAGTGATGCTGGCCTTCAGCAAACTGCCGAAAGGTAAGAGGACAGGACTGATAAACAGGGCTATAGATAAGGGCGTCGATTTCCTCTTCAGCACAGACCCCGCTAAAGCTGACTATCCCTGCGGGTACAGCGCTAAACCCAGCGGCAACTGGTGGAAATTCGGATTCCCGGTGTTCTACGTGACCGACCTGCTGCAGAACGTTGAAGCGCTGGTCGGCCTGGGCTACGGCCGCGACCCCCGTCTGGCCAACGCCCTGAAAGTAATCCGTGACAAACAGGATGCGCAGGGCCGCTGGCCGATGGAATACGATTACACGGGTAAAACGTGGATGAATTTCGGCGCAAAGAAACAGCCGAACAAATGGGTTACACTGCGCGCACTGCGCGTGCTGAGCGCAGCGGATACGAAATCCTGAGTTAAAGTAGCTCTAAGCGAGTAACAAGCAAAACAGAGGTGCATTATGATAAGTCGGCGTCTGTTCAGTTCCCTATGGATCACGCTATTCCTGGTATCTGCTTTATCGCCCGCATGCAGCGCTCCCGCGCCTGCACCTGCGGATATCGTAAAGGCGACCACCTCCGGCGAGGCGGTTGGATCAGCCGATTCCCAGCACCCTGTGCAGCAAATCTGGCAGGACAATTATCCGCTTTATCAAAAGATACAGTTATTGCCCTATAACCGGGAGCTGCTCAGCGGCAAACTGGATGAGGCCATATTCCGCGAGTACATCATCCAGGACTATCATTTCTGTCAGAACTACAAGAAGGTGCACGCCATCCTGCTTGCCAAGGCCCCCGACGAAAAAGCAGCACAGGCAATGCTCAATTACATCAAGATGATAGATGACGAGGTTGCATCGCTTCACGAAACATACATTAAGCAATACGGGATAACCGAAAAAGAGCTCACAGACCCGACCGAATATCCCAGCACGGAGCTCTACAACTCATACCTGGTCAAGACCGCCACTCTCGAGCCGTTCGAGGTCGGTTTGATGGCAACCCTGCCCTGCCACTGGGTTTATTACCAGATCGGCATCGACATGAAGAAGGCGGAAAAAGTCCCGGGTAATAAGTATCAGACGTGGATCGACCAGTACGGTACAACGCCCTGGGAGAAGAGCGAGGTGAAAAAGGTGGTGGAACTGGCCGAGGGATACATGCAGGCCTCTAAAGCTGAAACCAGGCTCAAAATGAAAGACGCCTTTGTCACCGCCATCAAACTGGAATATTTGTTCTGGGACGGGATATACAACAGGGCAAAATGGGTGGAGTGATTTGCAGATCCACACTGCAAAGAACGTGAGACATATTTGATGGCACCCAGGGAATCAATGCCGAATTCCGGGCGATCACTGAAAAAGGGAGAAAAAAGACCGCCTGCAAAGAATTTTGCCTGGCGGTATTATCTGCTTGGCTGTTTACTGGTAGCGCTCGCCACCCTTCTGGGTTATTTTAGCGGCGGGCTGCTGGCTCCCACCAATATTCTGATGATCTACCTGTTGTGTGTCACGGTCTCAGCCATAGTCGGTGGTTTCGGTCCCGCCATCCTGGTATCGATTCTGAGCGTTCTGGCCTTTGATTTCTTCTTTGTTAGGCCTTTCCATACATTAAATGTTCAGGATATACAGTATATATTCACACTAATTGTGTTACTTCTGGTCGGCATTGCGCTCAGCTATTTTACTTCCACGTTGCGCCGTCAGAGGGAAACGTCGAAAAGGCACGAGCAGGAGATGGCCGCACTGTATGCCCTGGGGCAGGACCTGGCTATCGCCAGTGACCTGCAATCGTATACAAGGTCCATCATCAACAGGATTAAAGGGACAATCGGGCAAGATGTAGTAATTTTCCTGCCTGATGCCCGCAATGATACGGTCCTGAAAGCATATAGCGACAGCCCGGAGATCGATGTCGATGTAAATTTATTTAATACTGCTATGAGTTCTTTTCAACACAAGGAAATAATAGAGTGCGACAGTCATGCCATCAAAGGCGCAAAAGCATTGTGCCTGCCTCTTGTTACAACCAGAAGAGCCGTAGGTGTGATTGTACTGATTAAACCTGAGGATGCAGGTGATTATACCGATGAGCAGGAGCGGCTTCTCTCAGCTTACTCCGACCTTGCCGCGGTGGCTATCGAAAGCATCCAGCTGGCCGACGAATTACACAATGCCGAGATACTGAAGGCTACCGAGAAGCTCCAGACAGCTCTTTTGAATGCGATATCTCACGACCTGCGCACGCCGCTTGTATCGATTATCGGTGTATTAAGCAGCCTTCAGGAAGAAGCTATGGATCTGGACGATTCCGCTAAGAGAAGCTTGATACAGGTTGCGCGCGAAGAAGCGGATCGCCTGAACCATCTGATAACCAACCTGCTTGACGAGTCCAGACTTGAATCCGGGGCGCTCAGATTGTCCCTGCAGCCGGCTGAAGTAAACGACCTGGTCGGGGCAGCGCTGGAACAGCTCGGAAGCCGTGTCGACAACCGCACGATAAAAACGGACATACCGGGACACCTCCCCTTTATACGTGTTGATTTTGGCCTCTTCGTCCAGGCCCTGGTCAATATTGTGGACAATGCGCTGAAATACTCGCCGCCCGACTCACTGATTGAGATTAAAGGACGCTGTGTTCAGCAGGAAGTACAGATTGAAATAGTTGACCGGGGCACAGGTATCCCCGAGCAGGACCTGCCCCACATCTTCGATAAATTCTATCGCATCAAGCGCCCTGATAACGTATCGGGTACCGGATTGGGTTTATCCATTACCAAAGGGCTCATCGAAGCTCATGGCGGTCGTATCGGAGCGAAGAGCCAGGCTGGCCGCGGCACTGTCGTTAGTATTATACTTCCTGTTAGCGCCGATTCGATGGCATCAGAAAGGTTCAATGAGTAACGTAAAGGTACTGGTAGTCGACGATGAGGATTCCATCAGGCGTTTTTTACGTGTTGCGCTCACATCTCAATCATATGCTTTGTTTGAATCAACTTCCGGCCAGGAAGCTCTTTCCTGTGTCGCGGAACACAAGCCTGACCTGATAATTCTTGACCTGGGTTTACCCGATATCGACGGCGTGGAAGTCACCCGTCTGCTCCGCGAATGGACAAAGATTCCTATCATCATTCTGTCGGTGCGGGGTTCCGAAAGCGACAAGATAGCGGCGCTCGATGCCGGAGCCGACGATTACCTGACCAAGCCTTTCAGTGCAGGAGAATTACTGGCACGGCTGCGCGCAGCTCTGCGCCGTGCTGCTCAAATACCCGGTGAGCCGGTTTTCGCCATCGGCAGCTTGAAAGTCGACCTCTTACGCAGGCTGGTAACTATAGAAGATCACGAAGTCCAGTTAACGCCTAACGAGTATGAGTTATTGAGGCTGTTCGTGATTAATGCGGGAAAGGTGTTGACCCATCGACACCTGCTGCGCGAAGTATGGGGCACGGAATACGGGGATGAGTTTCACATGCTGCATGTAAATATCAGCAACCTGCGCCGTAAAATCGAACGCGACTCAAGCCGGCCGCAGTTCATCATTACCGAGCCGGGAGTGGGGTATCGTCTCAGGATAAGCTGAGGCTGATAAGGGACTGAAGTTCAGGAAGCGGAGTGACCGGCTCCGCTACCATCCTGCAGGTGGGTGACCGGCAGATGTTTAGCACGCCTGTATACCAGGTATATGGCTACGCCGACCACCATCCATATAATGCCGGCCCATCGGCCATAAGGCTGGGTGACCAGCATAACTATCCAGATAACGAAAGTCATGAGAAAACCGAGCATGGCAGTTATCGGCAATTCACGTCCTTTGATTTTTAAATTAGGCTTGAGTTTGAATGGACGGGGCAGGTCCGGATTTTTCACCCGCAGCCCTATAATTGAGATATGCGCCAGCGCAAAGCAGAGCAGGGACCCAAAGACATACAGTGCTCCCAGATCGGAAAAAAAGCTCTCTGAAAAAAAACCGGGTACAAGCAGGGCGATAGAGATCAGACAAAACAGAATAATGGCAACATAGGGCGTCCTGAAACGATGATGGAGTCTTTTTAAAGCCGATGGCAGCTGGTAATGCGAAGATAAATTGAAGGTTAGACGGGAAATGCCCAGCAATCCGGCATTTGTCGCAGTCAGCAAAATACTGGCGGCGAGCAAAGCAACCAGGATTGGTAAAAAGCTGCGCAGGCCTTCAAGTATCCAGATGATAAGAATCACGGGTTCCTTGGCAGATGCAATCGTCGTTGCGATTTCCTGCGGCGATATGGCCATGGATATATTGTGTGCAATTCCAGCTATGGGATCCCTGGCCCAGCCGTTTTCCGGATCGCCCAGTTCCTGAGGTGTCATTGCTGAAAGGGCAACGATGGATATGCCTGCGAACAGAACAAGGACGGATACTATCATCAAGATATAGGCCCGGGGTATTCTTTTGGCCGGCTGGCGCGTTTCCTCGCCTAGCTGTGAAACAGTTTCAACCCCTGTGAAGCAGAGGGCTGCAACAGCTACACCGAAAATCAAATTATTTACCGATGGCCAGTTCCCTGCGCCGAACATATGCTGTAACAGGATGCCGGGATTCGGCGCCAGTATCAATACAGCGCCAATAGCCACAATAGTAATCTGAGTCAGGATGTCAAGGCTGATAAACAGGATGTTTATCCTCGATGACTCTTTTACGCCTAAAACGTTCATTATCATCAGGAAAAAAATGATGCCCATGGAAAAAGCCGTGCCGTATAATGGTTGCTTTAACACGGGCCAGAAGTAAGCAAGATATGCGGGGATGGTATAGGCGGAAATCGCCATGGTTACAATGTAACTCAGCATCAAAGCCCAACCCGCAATGAAACCGATCAGGTCGTTATAACCGTGCCGGGCAAAACTGGCTGAGCCGCCCGCCTCGGGAATCATGGCGCCACCCTCTGCATAAGTCAGGGCATTGAAAACATAGATCAGCCCGGCTATTCCCAGCACTATCGGAGTTGCGCCTAAGGCCACGATAGCGACAAGACCCAG
>JBAZLT010000135.1:0-5314 GCA_041650115.1 Dehalococcoidia bacterium
GCTGATCTGCTGGTTCCAGGTGGTGAAGCCACTGGAAGACCTGCAGTACCAGGCGCCGAGGCCGCCGGCAGTGAGGGTACCAAACGCGATGTCGCGCTTGCCGCCGTAGTCGACCGAGATGTCGAGGCAGCGGATGGTTGTGCCGGCGCCCAGAGTGTAGGTCGCGGTTGCGAAGTCATAGCCCGCGAAGGCCAGGTCCCAGTTGTTGCCGCCGTCGGTGGAGTACCAGATGTTGACGGGGCCGGTGCCGGGGTTGACCATGCCGGTGGAACCTACGTCAGAGGTGACGGCCATGACTTTGGGGTCGTCGGGGGCGATGGCAACCTGATACAGGTTGGCGCCGCCCGGGAAGTTGGGGCTGCGCACCAGCGCCAGAGCGCGGGTGATGGTGGCGGCGATGCCCGAGTTGGTGCTGTAATAGATGTTGGAGAAGTAAGCACCGGGTGTAGCCGCGTAGAGAGTCCACTCAGCAGCCGGGTTGGCTGCCACGCCGACCGTGGTGGAGGTCGGGGCTACCGACGCCACTACGGGGACGGTGGTGGCGGAATCAAAGAATGTGCGGTCGATGAAAGCGATGGTCATGCCATCGTTGCCGGCCGCCATGGCATTGATGCTGCTGCCGCGGCCGGAGAAGCCCATGCCGCCCAGAGCTATGCCTGTGGGATCTTTCATGTTGAGGATATCGTTCTTACCAGAGACCGATATCGGGGTCGAGACGGTGTCCCACTTCATGATGCCCGGGTCCGCGGAGACCGCTGCCGGCGCCGCGATGTTGGCCGGAACCACGAAGGAGGCAACCATCAGCAAAACAAGTAAACCGGGACACATGTGTTTGAACATGAAACCTCCTATTGAGCCTATTTCAACAATCAATTATCCCGGCGATACAGGAGCTGTCTCTACTGAGGGAACGGCCAGGCCGTGCTCCGCCAACAACCTTTTATCGCTGAGTATCTGCTTTGCTATGCCATCAGCTACGATCTTACCCTCATTAAGAACGACGACCCGGTCGCAAAGGCATGAAACCAGGTCAAGATCGTGTGAAGCGATGATTTTGGTTACATGAATATTGCGCAACAGCTCCGTCAGAGCCCATTTGCCGCGCGGATCGAGGCTACTGGTAGGTTCGTCCAGCGCAAGTATAGCGGGATCCAGCGAAAGCACAGTAGCAATAGCCACCCGTTTTTTCTCACCGATGCTGAGATGATGTGACGACCTGTTCTCATACCCCTGCATGCCCACCTTTTGCAGCGCCTGCCTGACGCGTCGATCGACTTCTTCCTGCGCAAATCCCATATTGATCGGTCCGAATGCGACGTCGTCATAAACATTTAGAGAGAAGAGCTGGTCTTCCGGGTCCTGGAAGACCATACCCACCATTTTCCTCACTTCCCTGAGATTTTTATCAGCCAGCTGCAATCCATGGATATTGATCGTTGCGTTACCGCGCAGGATGCCGTTTAAATGCAGCAATAACGTGGACTTACCTGCCCCGTTGGGCCCGATCAATGCCACGCTTTCCCCGCAATACACCGTCAGGTCTATGCCCTCCAGGCCGCGCTGGCCGTCGGGATAAGAATAGGAAAGCTCTTTTATTTCAATCGCCTTATCAACCGACATAGTTCACCACCAGAGCACCGCCGGGCAGATCAGCAACAGGCATAAAACCAGCGCAAAACAGGCATCGTACATGCCGAATCTGAGCTGGTTGACCACGACGATGTCACCGTTGTAGCCGCGTGACAACATGGCTGCATAAATCCGCTCCGCGCGTTCATAGCTGCGTATAAAAAGCATGCCGATCATATTGCCCATCGTTTTAAAAATATTCATCCGGTGGGCGCCGAAGTTCCGGCTGTCCCTCGCCATCTGCATGCGCATGGCCTGATCAGCCAGCACGAACATGTATCGGTACATGAATGAGGTAATCTGCACGAATACCTGCGGGGCTTTCAGCCGGTGCATGCCGTGCAGTAGCTCCTCGAACCTGGTAGACGACGACAACACGATCAGGCAGAGTATGCACAACCAGGACTTGACTATGACATTCACCAGCACCAACAGGCCTTCATAGGTAACGGCTATGTGCCAGGCGCCAATGTTATAACCGACAACCTCCTGCCCCTGTTTAAAGAAGGGGATAAAAATGGCGATCATAATGACAAAGGGAAAGATTATTAAAGATCGCCTGAATACATATTTCAGCGGCAGACGAGCGAGCACAATCAACACCAGCATTATCAGCAGATAGGCTGCAAACACTTTCCATGTCCCGACAGGCGTCAATACCACGGCCAGGATGAAAGCAAGGCTGCACAGCAGCTTGGTGCGCGGATCCAGCCGGTGCACGAAGCTGTTGAGACCGCTGTACTCGTCGATAAAGCTATGCTTCATGTTTTGATTTCAACAGTGTCGCCAGGCCGAAAACCAGACCGAACAGAAGGAGGGTGCCCAGCACCCCTGCAATTATGGTCGCCGTCGCATCGGCGGTAATGCCCGGGAATGAATAGTCCGGTATCACCGTAAAAGAAGGCTCGACGGCCTTATCGGCAAAGTTATAATCTTCAGCAAACCTGTCCAGCCCGTCAGGGAATTTGGAAGCTATGGGAGATATGATAGCCAGTAGAAAGGCAATCGCCAGGCCGATGATCCACCATTTCGATTTCATACTCTGAATCCTCCTAGGCAATCTGGAGCTTCAAAAGGTCGGCGCGCGTAGCCATGATCAGGCTGAGAACCGCCGTCGTGATCAGTCCCTCTCCTACGCCGATCAGCATATGTACGCCGCCCATGGCCGGAATAGCTATAATCCAGGGCGAAGTGCCTGAGAGGGACAACTCGGCAGCACAGGCCACTGAGGCAAGTACTACGCTGAACCAGGCCCCCACGCCGGCGCCGACCAGAGTGCTGGCTTTGCTGTTTTTAAACAGCATATCTATACCTTTATATATATAGTAGCTGCCGAACCCAGCGATCAATCCCATATTCGTGATGTTGGCGCCCAGCGCCAGCAGCCCGCCGTCCTGGAATATCAGCGATTGAACTACAAGCACGCTGCTCATAATAAGCACGGTTGCCCACGGCCCCAGCAACACAGCGGCCAGGGCTGCTCCCACAAAATGGCCTGAGGTCCCCCCCGCCACAGGAAAGTTCAACATCTGTGCAGCGAATATGAAAGCCGCCAGTACACCCATCATGGGCACCTGTTTTTCACCCATTTTCTTATTCGTCTCTTTAACTGCCACAGCAATGGCAGCTACCGCAACCACACCAGTTGCAGCTGCAACTGGCGCGCTGAGAAAGCCGTCCGGTATATGCATGTCAACCTCCAGTTTTTCCGGTTTTTTTCAGATCAACGGCTTCACACCTGGCATTTCGGGCACAGCCCGAAGATGGCCAGGTGTCTTACATCGGCCTTGAATTTGTACTTCGACAGCAGAGAATTCGCCAGCGGCTGCAGGTCGGACTCGGGCAACTCGATGGTCTTTCCGCACCTATTGCAGACCAGATGATGGTGTCTGCTGTGCTCTTTGGCATGATAGCGCGCAATGCCATCGCCAAGCTCAATCTCCGCCGCCAGCCCCAGCTCCTTAAGCAGCTCCAAGGTGCGGTATACGGTGGAGATATTGGCATAAGGATACTTCTGCTTCAGCTTGTCGAATATCTCTTCCGCGCTGATGTGCGCCTCCACACTGTGCAAAGCATCCACCACCATGATTCGCTGGGGAGTGAGCCTGTAACCTTTCTTCTGCAACGTTTCTATGCAACTCATGGCCACTATTATCGCACAGAATAATGGCAATTGCAACTGGTTGCATTTAGTTATGGTTGCTGGTCAGGCGAGCTTGTCTTTGCTATCCAGCATAATTGTGACGGGGCCGTCGTTAACAATAGTGACCAGCATATGCGCCCCGAATATGCCGGCCTGCACTTTCAAGCCCGTTTGCGAGATGCGATCTATGAAATAGTTATACAGTTTTTCCGCCATCTCAGGCGGCGCAGCACCGATGAAGCTGGGACGCCGCCCATGGCTTGTATCGGCCAGCAGTGTAAACTGACTGATCACCAGCAGTTCCGCTTTTATCTGCAGAGCCGACAGATTGAATTTACTATTGTCATCGCTGAATACCCTTAGATTGACTATTTTATCCGCCAGATAATCGGCGTCCTTCTCCCCATCGTCAGCGCCCACCCCGAGCAGTATGAGAAAGCCCCGGCCTATGCGGCCGGTCACCCGGCCGTCTACCGTAACCTCTGACCTGGATACCCGCTGCAAGAGCGCTTTCAAACCGTATCAGTCCTCATTCCAGTGGCCATCATTTTATTAAATAATGAAAAGGATAACAATGGCGAAAACTCGATATACCGCACCATTTGTCACTGGAAATTTACACTGCCGCCATCATATATCGCATATGTATTTTCTTAAATTGACACTACTGGGGTCTTGCGTTACAATCAATCGTAACTGAGCGACGATGCTCAGGAGGTACCTATGAAAGAGATGCAAATCGATAGTATACGTGTCAGCCTGATGAACTATCAGCACGTGGTAATACTCAAGGAAAGGCAGACCGACCGCTATCTCCCGATCTGGATTGGCCCGGCGGAAGCCGATGCCATATCCATGAAGCTGCAGAACGTGGATGTCTCACGTCCCATGACGCATGACCTGTTAAAAAATACCTTCTTTGCCCTTAAATCCCTGTCGGGCACCAATATTTCAAGGGTTGTAGTCAACGATCTGCGTTCAGATACATTCTATGCGCAGATAGTATTCGAATTTACAGAGGGGCCGCCGGTTGTGGAGCTTGAGGCGCGGTCGGGCCGCGGCCGCCCGCAGGATTTGGACAAGGATTCTAAACTTTCCCTGGTCTGGCAGGGCCATGAGTTTAAATCCACTATTGTCAACAGGTGGCAGGACGGAAAAAAACACTTTATGGAAATAGACGGCGGGGAAGGCTGGGTATTTGAAGTGTTTTTAGACGAACACAACAAACGGTGGCTGTTGACTAAAATGAAGCTGGATTCCCGTCCCAGCGATGCCATAGCCCTGGCTGTGAGGGTCACGGCGCCGATTTTTGCAGAAGAATCGGTGCTGGACAAGGCCGGCATTATACTCGACGGTGAATCGGGCAAGATCACTGCACAGCCCAAGCAGGCAGGCGACGGAACCGTCATCCCGGAGAAAGTCAACGAGCAGGAAATAATGAAGTATCCCGCGATCTACGATTTCATTAATACGCTCGACCTGGACGATTTCGGCAAAAAGAAGTCCTGATTATTGAGCTCCTGCAACGGGGTCCACCCGGCC
>JBAZLT010000136.1:0-5305 GCA_041650115.1 Dehalococcoidia bacterium
TGGCGGGATCCGCCACCATCATCATGAAAATGAGCATGGTGGGCACTACGGGAATTGCTTTGACCTGATACTTAATCAGTGCGTCCAGCACCTTGCGTGGATCGAAGGGTGGCATGAGGATGTTCACGAAGCCGGAGAAATAGCCCTCCAGGCAGCTGAGCACGCCGTAGATGTGGTTCATGGGTATGGTGGTCAACAACGGCTCGAGGTGGTTTCCTCCCCATACCGAGACGCCGGTCTTCATCTGGCATTCAAGGTTGTTGTGTGAAAGCATAACGCCTTTGGGGAATCCCGTAGTGCCGGATGTATACATCAGTATCGCCAGGTCATCTTTGTCCACTTCGGTGATGTCGGCGTTGCCCGGATTTTTAATCAGGCTGCTGTAATGCACGATATCAGGCGCTGTTTCCTTGCCGATCAGGATTATTCGTTCGATTGTCTTCAGCCCGGCAGCCGCCTCCCGCACCTTGGGAAGCAGCACGTCTTCCGTGATGACCACCTTGCAGGCCGAGTCTTCCAGTATGTAGTGTATCTCGGCAGCCGTAAGCATATAGATGATTGGCAGGTAAGCCGCTCCCATTCTGTTGACGCCGTTCATTATCTCGGGTATCTGGGGGATGTTGCTGATGACCGAACCGATGATGTCGCCCTTCTTGATGCCCGTTTTGCGCAGGCCGTCTGCCAGCGCGCGAGCGTTATCCAGTATCTGCTTGTTGGTCCACGATTTCTCGCCCTCCGGCCCTAGGAAGATAAATTGCCTGTACTCCCCGTACTTCCTGACATTGTCGTCCAGCCAGCGTCCGATGTTGTTGCTCATCCTGCCTCCTCCGTTATTAATATTTGATTCAAGCCTGTCGGCGCAAAGAGCTCATCATGCTGGAAATACGTGTATGCCCCAGTAGCCCAGGTATGAGAAGAGGATATGCTTGGGCAGTCTCCCGGCCGCGCCTACCAGCAGGAATTTCCACAGAGGATACCTCAGCGCACCCGCCGCCAGCCCCGCTATGTCGAACAGCGGGTTCGGTAACAGAGAAAGTATAAAGATGGTAAGGCTGCCCCATTTTTTCATCCATCCTACCACTTTTTCGTATGTCGCTGTATCGGCTATAGCCATCCTGCCGCTGTATCCTAATAAATAGCCGGTGATTTCGCCCAGGGTGGCGCCCAGGCCGGAGGCTATGCCGATCCAGAGCGGGTCCCAGGGATTGACCGATAGCGTTCCGATGAGCGATGTCATGGCAAGCCCCGGTATGGGTATCACCAGCGTTGCGGAGGCGGCCGCAGAGATAACGAAGATCCCGATATATTTGAGGCCGGGATATTTAGCCAGCCATAAGGCAAAGGAAGCTATATTCTCGCGCTGCCAGATGATAATTACGACAAGTGCTATAACCAGCACCAGTGACCCGATCTGAAGAAACCGGTCCTTGCTCCAGAAACCGCTTCCCGGTGGGGGTGTTCCCTCCGGCAAGGGTGTGTCCGCTTTCTTTGCTTCGTCGCTCATATCTTGGGCAGAAGGTCGGCGTATTTCTCGGTACGGCTTAAGCCTGCTTCGGACTGCACCAGCCAGGTCATCCAGCAGAGTTCGATGGCGCGGTATCCGGTACGGGGCGCCATCTCTTCAACCATCCTGATAAATTCCAGGTCGCCTCCGGGACGTTCCATACCCGATATATCAAGTATCTCATAAATTACCTTTTTTACAATCTTGTCGGGCATCACCGTATCCACCCCGCCCATCATCCGCAGGTACTGGTAGGTATTGATGCCCACACCGCTGATGCTTCCTACGGGATCTGATTTCCAGCTGTCCAGCGGGGCGTGCTTGGCCCAGTGTATCAGTGCATCGCGGTCATCCAGGCTGTTGCGGACCTTTACTGTCAGCAGTTGGGCGGCAACCTTCCTGGCCACATGCCAGGAGCGAGCATTTTTCCATATTTTCTGCAGTTCCTTGTCATCTGCGGCCGCCAGGTCTTCCAGCGTGCAGATCAGGCCGGTCTCGACATAGTTGCGGCGAAAGAGCTCAACCTTGGGAACTACCGACTGGAAGTAGTTCAGGCCGATTGAGTCGAATGCAGCATCGATGACCATCAGCAGTGCGCTGCAGTGCCAGCGGGCGCTCTTCAGACAGCGGTCGCAGTGCTCATGCACCATCGGCACACGGCGCATGTAGCTTTCGACGGTTTTTTTCAAAAGTTGATGCTGATTTTTCACACCGCTTCCATGTCAACCCGTATGGAGATTTCGAATTATAACATGCTGTTGCGCCGGGCGGTGAAAACAGCGGATTTAGCTGTTGCACAATGATTATAAGATGTTTTATTCTTAATACACGAAGTAAATAATTTCTGCGAGGGGTTATTATGTCCGGACATTCCAAGTGGGCGCAGATTAAAAGGCAGAAGGGCGTGGCTGATTCACGGCGGGGGGCCATGTTTACCAAGCTTACGCGCGAGATTATTATCGCTACCAGGCAGGGAGGGCCCAATCCTGAAGGTAATTTCCGTTTGCGACTGGCTATCCAGAAGGCGCGCGATAACAATATGCCCAAGGACAACATCGAAAACGCCGTCAAGAAAGGCAGCGGCGCAGCTGAAGGCACCGTTTTTACCGAGATGGTCATGGAGGGTTATGGTCCCGCCGGAGTTGCCATCCTGCTCGAGGCCATGACGGACAACCGTAACCGCACGGTGTCGGAGATAAGGAGCACCTTCGTAAAATACAACGGGAACCTGGGAGAGAACGGCAGTGTATCCTGGATGTTCGAGAATACGGGCGTCATTACCGTGGACACTTCAGGCATAGATGCTGATGAGCTGGCGTTATACGCCATCGATGCAGGCGCTAAAGATGCCAGAGAAGATAAATCGCTGCTGGAGATATACACCGATCCCAAAGAGTTCGAAAACGTAAAACTGGCCGTTGAGAAACGTCGTAAACCGGTATCCGCCGAAGTGACCATGTTGCCCAAGACCACAGTCTCCCTGCCGGAAAAGGAATCACTGCAGACGGTGAAGCTGCTGGAGAAGCTGGAAGAGCTGGATGATGTCCAGCGCGTCTTCTCCAACCTCGATTACAGCGATGCTCTGATCGAGAAGCTGAAAGCAGAGGTATAACTTTGCCGCCGGCTGATTATGCCGTGTATAAACTTTCGTGCATTTATTATTGTTTTATTACTTGAGATTATTATTCAGGAGGTTTGTTCAGGATTATGAAGGGTAAATTCAAATATATGCTCGTGGCACTCGTATTGGCTCTGCCGCTTGTGCTTGCGTCCTGCATCAGTTGGCCGTTCGGCGGGGGCGCTCCCACCGTAAACTCTTTCACAGCCAGCCCCACGACCGTCTCGTCCGGCAGCGCCTCCGTGCTCAGCTGGAGTGTATCCAACGCCAGCGCGCTGATCATCGACCAGGGCATAGGCTCGGTCTCCGCCGCCGGCACATCGACCGTAACCCCTGCGGCAACCACAACTTATACCTTAACCGCCGTCAATGGCTCAGGTACAACTACGTCTATGGTAACCGTCACTGTGGAGAGCAGTTCTTCTACCACTACGACGACGACATCTCCTACCACAACCGGCGCTCTGCCGGTAGCGCATATCTATGTAAATCCCGGCAACATCTCGCCCACGGGGACGGCTGTGGTGAGCTGGGATACTGCCAATGCTTCCAGCGTGACTATTAACCCCGGTATGGGGACCGTGCCTCCATCCGGCTCGCGCAGTGTGTCTCCCAACAACACCACGGTTTATGTTATCACCGCCAGCAATGCCAGTGGCACGGTGACTGCTTCCACGCAGCTGGTAGTGGGAGCGCCCGGCCCCACCGGCAATGACTGGCTGGCCAGCACCTATACGCGCGAGTATCATTGGCCTTCATGCAGCGTAGGCCAGCATATTCCGCTGCCGTCCCGTGTGTGGTTCAACACCGTTAACCAGGCTCAGGCCGCCGGCTATCATCCTTGCCCGGTCTGCCGGCCTCCGAGATAAGATAGGGACGTGAATATTGCGAGTATTGGGCATTGATCCCGGCACGCTCAATATGGGCTACGGTATCGTGGAAGAGCAGGACGGAAACCGCATAGCAATGGTCGGTTGCGGCGTAATTTCCGCCCCGCAGAAACTGCCGGTCGAGCAGAGGTTATGCCTCCTGTACGAAGGGCTGCTGAAGGTGATCACCGATTTCAGCCCTTCCGAGGCGGCCATAGAGGAGCCTTTCGTCGCCGGCAATGCCCGCTCCGCCCTGGCCATCGGCCGCGCTCAGGCGGTGGCCATACTCGCGGCGGCACAGGCGAAATTGCCGGTTTCACGCTATATGCCCACCCAGGTCAAGCAGCTTGTGACCAGCTATGGGCGAAGCGGCAAGGACCAGGTTCGGCAGGTGGTAAAATTGCAGCTGGGAGTCAATAATCTCCCCGAGGCCAGCGATGCCGCAGATGCGCTGGCCGTAGCCATTTGCCACCTTAACCAGGGTCATCTTAACCGGGTGCTCAACCGGGGATATCAGGAGTGAATATATGATCGCTGCCGTAGAGGGGATTCTGGTCAGCCGGGGAGTGAACACCGTGACCGTCAAGGCCGGCCCGCTCAGCCTGCAGATCAACGTGCCCGCATCGATCATCAATAAGCTCGGACATGCCGGCAGCACGGTCATGCTGCATACGCATCTGTATGTGCGTGAGGATGTAATCGCTCTTTATGGCTTCTCCAGCGGGCAGGAGCTGGCGCTGTTCGAGCAGCTGATTACCGTCAGCGGCATCGGCCCCAAGGTGGCTCTGGCGCTGTTGACCTCGCTCAGCGCCGAGCAGATCGCATCCGCCATCGTCGGCGGCAACGCCGACCTGCTCAGCCAGGTCCCGGGTATCGGCAAGAAAACAGCTGCGCGCATCATACTCGACCTCAAGGGCAAGCTTGAGAAGGGTTGGGAAGGCGACGTTATTGCGGCTGTGTCGGATGCCGACGGCGACGCCGTGGCAGCCCTCACGGGACTGGGTTACTCCATCAGGGAGGCCACACAGGCTTTGAGCGCCGTCCATCAGGCGGAGGGCATGAGCGTGGAGGAGCGCGTCCGCCAGGCGCTTCAGCAGCTGGCCAAGAAATAGATAACTTTTTCCGGATTGGCTATAATTATGCGCCGCCGCGGGATTTTGCCGCGGCGCCTCCGGGAGGGCAGGTCCCTCCTTTCAGATAGCCCCTTCCAGCTTCTCCGGCGGGAGGGGGTGTTTTTATCGGAGTTTGGTTTTTCATTGTCTGAAATTATAATTAGATGGCTATGCCCCCATTTAAAATCGTCTCTGACTTCGG
>JBAZLT010000137.1:0-5304 GCA_041650115.1 Dehalococcoidia bacterium
GTGGACTAGTGGCGGGTTTTGTTGTAGCTTCTTTTATAGATGGTCCAGGACGTGATGGATGTGGTGATAGGGGTTGCTTTCGTTCATCCGCCATATGATTATCTCCGCATCTTTAAATTTCTTTTTTCCATCTTTTCCTAGCAGCTTTCTGAGCGATTTCTTTACGCTGTTCAGGCGTTAACTTAGCAGCCCTTATCTTACCACCTTTCGAACCACCTAATTTACCTAAGGCTACAGCATGAGGGTTTTTACCCTCGTATTGGATAGTCTCAATCTCAATAGTCTCAGTATCCTTGATAACCTGGTCTACTACACGAAATGAAGTTACTGCGAAATCCGAATCACATTTCTTTCTAGCCATGAATTAAATATAGCATGGGTGCTTAAGCATTTGTCAATGGCTGGGTGTTTCAAAATGATACACTACCGAAATTACCGATCCGAACCATAAGAATACCGTGATAGTATAATTCGGAGATGAATATAGAGTAAAGGCCGTCCCGGAGGTATAAAAAACTCCCGTCCCTGTGAGGGTAGGGACGGGAGCAAAGAGGAGGTGAAACCCAAATTTATTACCAGGAGCAGGCTGCCACGCTTAGAAGAAAACTGAAGACCGAGAATCCTACCAGTATCGCCGCAAATTCCAGGTTCACGCTCATTTTCCAGCCCCTGTTTTCATCTTTGTACATATAGAACGTATCTTGGAGTCATAAGGTTTAGGCCCCTGCACGCCGGAATGTTGGATTTATACACGTCTTAATCTATACTTTATTTAAATCATGGTATCATTTGCTTGAATGGCGGGTGCGATTCCCTTTGCCCGAGGAGGAAGCCATGTACTGTTATAATCATCCCGACCGCGACGCGATAGGCGCCTGCATCGTCTGCAACCAGGCTGTCTGCCCGGAATGCAAGGTTATCCACGATGGCAAGATATACTGCAATTCCTGCATCCAGAAAATGGTCTCCGCGGCCGACATGACGGTCTCGCAGGACCCAACGTCCATATCCGTCGGCAATACTTCCGGTATGGGGAGTAAGGCCGTTGTCCCGAAAGAGCTGGGCGAATGGAACTGGGGCGGCTTCCTGCTGACGTGGATCTGGGGCATAGGCAACAGCGTCTGGTGGTCATTTCTGGTATTCGTACCTTACCTTGGATTTATGGTCATGCCCTGGGTGCTGGCCTTCAAGGGCAATCAGTGGGCCTGGCAAAGCAAGCGCTGGGAAAGCGTGGAGCATTTCAAGCGCGTTCAGCACACCTGGACCATGTGGGGCCTCGGTATCACGATAGCCGTTACGGTCCTGCTGACCCTCATCCTGCTTCTCGGCCTGGGTCTTGTTGTCTGGGGCATGCAGCAGTCAGGCGGCCGAACTTTCTAAACGATTAACCGGAGGAAACTGAGATGAAGTGCGCTGTACATACTGACCGCGAAGCGATCGGCGGTTGCTGCAGTTGCGGCAGGTACGTTTGTCCAGAGTGCAAGGTTGATATCGACGGACAAATCTACTGCAATCAATGCCTTGAACTCAAATTTAGAGGCGGCTCGTGGCCGGGCTCCGTTGCATCCGGTGCTTCCAACACCTCGGGGCTGGGCGTCCTTTCCAAAGCGCCCCCCGAGATAAGCGGCTGGAACTGGGGCGCCTTCTTCCTCACGTGGATCTGGGGCATCGGCAATAACGTCTGGATCGCCTTCGTCGCGCTATGCGGCATACTGCCGTACGTCGGCTGGATCATCAGTTTGGTGATGGCCATCGTTTTAGGTGTACGCGGCAACGAGTGGGCCTGGCAGAGCAAACGCTGGGACAGCATCGAGCACTTCCAGGAAACGCAGCGCAAATGGATGTGGTGGGGACTGGGTGTGTTTCTGCTGCAGATAGCGCTGATCGTAGCGGTGACCGTGCTAATCATATCCCTGGTCATGATCGCCGCCACCACGGGCCTCGATCGCAATTTCGACTGGCAAAGTATCTTTCCCTCGATGTAATAATCAGGTTTTGTACACAAATTATGAACGATTTGCTGATCTATGGACTGGTCTTCGCGGGCGGGCTTGCCATCGGGGTGGTGGTGACCATAATCATTACACGCGTTTATAAGCCGTACTACAAGCAGGATATGCTGACCATCAGCGGCGAGATACAGAAGAACCTTGCGGCAATTAACGAGAGTACCACGCAGACAGCCATGGACCGCCTTGCGCAGATGTCCGGCCAGCTGGTGACTGTTCAGTCACAGCTCAGCGAACAGAACCTGGAAGGCAAGAAGGCCCTGATAGACCAGTCTATCAAGGAGGTGCGCGACAACCTCCAAAGAGTGGAGAAGTTGATGGGCGGCCTGGAAACAGACCGCGCCAAGGCATACGGCGAGCTTCTCTCGCAATTAAAAACCACTTCGGAGCAGACACTCAGGTTGTCGGAGACCACCGGCAAACTTCAGGCCGCCCTCGGTAACACAAGAGTAAGGGGCCAGTGGGGCGAACGCATGGCCGACGATATTCTGGCCAGCATCGGTTTCCTCGAGGGTGCCAACTTCCGCAAGCAGCAGTTGGACCCCACTGCAGGCTCCAGGCCCGATTATACCTTTCTCCTCCCCAACAGCCTGGTGCTCAATATGGACGTCAAGTTCCCCCTGGATAACTATTTAAAATTCATCAATACCGATTCGGAGGCCGACCGGGAGGGCTTCAGGGCCGCCTTCCTCAAAGACGCGCGCCAGCGTATAAAGGAAGTCACCACCCGCGACTATATCAACCCCGAGCAGAATACAGTCGATTACGTACTGGTGCTGATACCCAATGAGCAGGTCTACCGGTTCATCAACGAAAACGATCCCGCCCTGCTCGATTTCGCGTTGCAATCGAAGGTCGTGCTCTGCTCCCCGGTCACGTTGTACGCCGTGTTGGCGCTGATAAACCAGGCCGTCAAGAACTTCAAGATGGAGAAGGGGTTGGCCGAGATCATCAACCAGATCAATCGGTTCACTGCGCAGTGGCAGAAATTCCTGGAAGGCATGGACAAAATGGGAAAGAGGTTACAGGATGCTCAAAAGGAATATGATACTCTCACTACGACGCGTAAAAACATGCTGGAACGTCCCTTGCTTAAAATTGACCAGATCAGGCAAGACAGCGAGATAAAGGAGCTTGATGTAATCGAAGCGGGGCCTTCACCTTCTGAAACGCAATTGCTGTAATAGTGGCAGGAGTTGACTACAGCCCCTGCCCCATCTCTTTAATCGCCTGGTCGGCTTTGTGTATGATGGCCAGGTCGGAGGTCATGCCTTTAGCCCTGCGGTAATCCTCAGCCGCCTTGAGCAACTGGCCGGTCTGCATGTACGCGCTGCCTCTGCTGCAATAAACCCTGGGGTCACGCGGATCAAGCATGATAGACCGGCTGATGTCCTCGATGGCCTGGTAGTACTGGCCTTTCATCATGAAGGCGCAGCCGCGATTATGAAATGCGCCGGGGTCCGTATCGTCGATCGCGATAGAGCGCGAGAAGTCCTCAATGGCGCGGTCGAAGTCTTTCTTATAATAATATACACTGCCCCGATTATAGAAGGCCGCTGCCAGATTGGGATCGAGCTCAATGGCGCGGTTGAGGTCTGCCAGTGCAAGATCGAGGTCGCCCTTTTTGTAGAAAGCCCCTCCCCGCAGCAGATATACGATTGCCGTGGTCGGGTCGAACTGGATAGCCTTGCTCAGCTCGTCGATTGCCAGTGAATAGTGGCCGTCCTTGAGAAGTTCGAAACTTTTCTCCTGATGCGCTTCGGCTTTGGCCTTGTGCTCGGCTGACACCTCGGGAAGCGGTGTGGGGCTGGGAGAAGACGGCGGGGTGGTCGATTTAGGTACAGGCGGCGCGGGAATGGGAAAAAAGGAAGGGCTTTCCTGGTAATCCGCCAGCGCCGGCTGCTTCCCGGGTTCTTTGGGAGGAGCGGAGCCCGGCTGGCCAATGTTTACCGGCTGCTCGACATTGACCGGCTCAGGAGCGGGGGCGGGCGGCATTGAAGCCGGCCTTTCGGTGATACCCCATTCGATCTCTGCGCCGCAGTTGCCGCAGTAAGTATTCCCGAGCTCAACGGGGGACCCGCACTGAACACAGGAATAAACGAATATCAGATCACAGAATCCACAGAAACGCTGCCCCAGGAAGGCTACGTTACCACACCGCGGACAGAGGAAACTCTGTTGCATTTTTACTTCTAACTGCCGTTTACCCGATTATACCCCACGGAAGCGGAAATTGTACATGCCTGCTTTAGGGCGGTTGATTATACCGATGCGGGGACGTATAATTTCTCTCGGTCGCTGGATATAGATTGAAGCTATGAATAATGCCGCTGATTCTCTCATCGAGCTGGCTAAGAAAACGGGGGCCATCAAGTTCGGAGAGTTTATCCTCGCGTCCGGCGCTAAAAGCAACCGTTATTTCGAAGGCAAACTGCTTACACTGCACCCTGAGGGCGCTTGCCGGGTGGGCGAGGCCGTGTTCAAGATACTGGAGAGCAGCGGGGCGCAGGCGGTAGGCGGCCTCATCCTCGGCGCTATCCCCATCGCCACCGCCGTCTCCATCATAAGCCATGAAAAAGGCAAACCCATGCTGGCCTTCATGGTACGAGAGTCCCCCAAGCAACACGGCACTAAAAAATTGATCGAGGGTCCGCTGGAGCCGGGCATGAAGGTGGCTATAGTGGATGACGTTGTCACGCGCGGGGGATCCGTTTTCAAGGCCATTGAAGCCGTCGAAAGCTTCGGCTGCAAGGTGGTGAAGGTCGTGGCCATAGTCGACCGCCATGAGGGCGGCGGGGATAAGCTGATAGCCGATGGGTACGACTTTGTGCCTTTGATCCACTTCAACCCGGACGGATCCGTGCAGGCAAATAAGCTTCTGTAAGCAAAACGTATATAATTATCACCGGAGGTGGAATTTAGAGATGTTGCCGATCAAGAATATACTCTGTCCTACAGATTTCAGCGATCCGTCTTATGAAGCGTTAAAGGTTGCCGACGAGCTGGCAGCACATTTCGGGGCCACACTTCACGTCGTCAATGTTGTGCCCCTGGTGCCCATCGTGGAGGCGCCCATAGGCGTGGAATCAGCCAGCTTCAACGTGGCGTCGTACCAGCAGGAGCTCGAGGGACAGGCTCAGAAGTCGCTCAAGAGCCTCACGGAGCAAAAGATAAGCAAGGGCGTCAACATTGTGACCGAAGTGCTCATCGGCAATGCCGCCGGCGAGGTGATGCGTTACGCAGGCGAGAAGGCGGTCGATATGATCGTGATAGCCACGCATGGCCTCTCGTGATG
>JBAZLT010000138.1:0-5287 GCA_041650115.1 Dehalococcoidia bacterium
CGAATACGAAGGAAAGAATCAGGGCCGCGCCGATTACCACGGCCGTAGCGAAGGTGGTTTCGAAGCCTACTGCCACGCCTGCCACGATGTTGGTGGCCGGGCCGGTCTTGGATGCATTGGCGATATCCTGGACCGGCTTATAGCGTGATTCCGTGTAGTACTGTGTTACATAAATGATAGCGATGCTGGCGATGATGCCGACAATGCCGGCAAAGAACAGCCACCAGTTATCGAGCATGAAGTAAACGGTGATGGCCAGACCGACAATGGAAAGGGCGATAGCCACGTAGTACCCGCGATTGAGGGCATTCATGGCGTTCTCGTTCTCTTTAGCTTTTACGATCATGATACCGATCATGCTGGCGAACATACCGAATCCTCGCACGACCAGCGGGAAAAGCACCCATGCCACGTTGCCTGTGGCAACATATGCAACGACACCCAGGATCATAGCGCCGATGTTCTCGGCGGCTGTTGATTCGAAAAGGTCGGCGCCACGGCCGGCGCAATCGCCGACGTTATCGCCCACCAGGTCCGCGATCACAGCAGCGTTGCGGGGATCGTCCTCGGGGATGCCTGCTTCAACTTTGCCGACGAGGTCGGCGCCCATGTCAGCAGCCTTGGTATAGATACCGCCGCCGAGCTGGGCAAAGAGGGCCACGAAGCTGGCGCCGAAGCCGAAGCCGACGATAAGATGCGGGGATAATGCAGGAGTGTTGGCTCCTCCGAATGAGAAGAATATTACGGTCACGCCGATCAGGCTGAGGGCCGTGATGAGGAAACCGGAAACCGCGCCGCCGTGAAGTGCCACCCTGACCGCCTCGGTCAGGTTCTTCTGTGCGGCAGCAGCGCAGCGCACGTTTGACTTAACTGCAACGTACATACCGATGAAACCGGAGATACCGGAGCAGATTGCGCCAACCAGAAACGCAAGGGAAGTATGCCAGCCGATGGAAAAGGCATCGTAGCCGGCTTTTTGAAGTGCTTCCTCCGGCGGTAGAACGCCTACGATCACTCCGATGATGATGGCTACGACAACCGAGTAGATGGCGATGGTGCTGTACTGCCTCTTAAGAAAGGCCCACGCGCCCTCAAAAATCATGTCGCCGATTTCTTTCATCTGCGGTGTGCCTGTTGGCCGTCTCATGACGCTGATCGCCAGCCAGGCGGCAAATATCACCGTCACTATACCGGCAATAGGTACGACCCAGAAGATCGGGGGAATTTGTACCATAGTACCTCCTTATTTGAATTTTAATTGTGGCCACGGGCCTTTTAGGCGCGCGCCTACCAAATGTGGGATTTTACCAGCGGGAACCACTAAAGTCAACCAGAATTGGGTAGGTAGAAATGCCTAATCTTCGGGCTGCCCTTTATTATGTTCAGCCAACTCCGCAATCAACACTGCCTCTATGGTGTAAATAATGTATCTTGATTTTCTTACCTCGTCGGCGGAGATCACGTCTTTAAACTCGGGCAGCTTGGTCAGTTCCTCCAGTACACGCAATCCTTCCTGAGATCTTTTAGCATTGGCCCTGACTATAGAGGAGATGTCGCTATGTCCTACTGGAAGGTCGCCGCCAGCGCCTATGTCGCCCTCGGAATCCCTGCTCAGCAGCAGTTTGATGCCCAGGTCCCGGGCCAGGTTGTTAACCTGATGGCGTACGTGCTTGAGCCGCCGGGCGGCAGCGTCATCCTCCAGCATAAACCTGGATACGTCTTCCAGGACGCGCAGTCCCTCGCTGACGCGGTTGATGTTGGCGTCAACTGTACGCAGAATCCGAGCTTGCACTATCCAGGTCCCTCAGAGAGTCGGGGAGGACGCCTTCCCTCGCCTTGTCGATGCTGTCCCGTATCTCAGAAGGTATCTCCATGTTCATTTTTTCAAACTGCTTCTCCACGCTTCGGCCGATGTTACGAGGGTCCCCGTAATAATCCGCTGACATACCAGGGCCCGGCTCTCCGCTCTCTTCATGAACCTGGGCGGTTGTTTTGGCCACTGAGAAGCTGGAGAATATCCTGCGCAGCCCTGTTCCACCGCAAATGGGGCAGGCCGGGTCCTGCTGTATGGCAGAGATCCGCATGAAGATACCCACTTTCTTTTTACAGCCGGGGCAAATATATTCGTAAATCGGCATTTACCGGCTCCTGTTTTAAGTGTAGCTCAGGTATTGGCTTCTCCGGACTCCGAGGGCAGCGAAGGCGCCTCGCCTCTTTCCATCCTTTCCAGCGTCTCCTGGTATTCCGGCGCCACAGGCTCCCCCCCGCTCATTTTATTGTTCCAGGCCGCCAGCGCCTGTGGGTCGTTATTCATCATGCCTCGCATGAGCTGCGAGTCGGATAGGATGTCATCGTATACAGCCTTATATGATTTCTGCATCATGAAAGTGGAGAACCGGCGCTGCAGCGACTTTCCCCCGCATTTGGGGCAGGCAGGCGGATCGCTGTTGAAGCGCGGCAGCAATATCTCCTGCCGCGTCCTGCAATTGGGGCACCAGTACTCGTAAACAGGCATATCAGTCTCCTCGGTTTTATGATTGTAACACATGTTATCGGACTTGTTAAAAAGGAATTGACTTGAATGCTCTTACTCTATAAAATGCTTCGAGGAGTTTACCCGTGAACAGCAACGAGATACGTAAAGCTTTTCTGGATTTCTTCGTTGAGAAGAAGCATAAGATCATTGCGAGCTCTTCCCTGATACCGCACGGCGATCCGACGCTGCTGCTTACCACCGCCGGCATGGTGCAGGTCAAGCCGTACTTCCTGGGTCAGGCCGCGCCGCCCGCGACCAGGCTGACTTCCTGCCAGAAATGCTTTCGGACTACCGACGTGGACTCCGTGGGTGATAGCAAGCACCTCACCTTTTTCGAGATGCTGGGAAACTTCAGCGTGGGCGACTATTTCAAGAAGGAGGCTATAGCCTGGGGCTGGGAATTCGTCACCCGCAGGCTGCACCTGCCCGCCGAGAAGCTGTGGGTAACGGTTTTTCTGGATGATGACGAGGCGTTTGATATCTGGCGCAGCATAGGTGTTCCAGCCGGTAAAATAGTCAGGATGGGCGAAAAAGAGAACTTTTGGGGCCCGGCCGGAGATAGCGGTCCCTGCGGTCCCTGCAGTGAGATACATTATGACTTCGGCAAGAGTGCGGGCTGCGGCAGGCCTGAATGCGATCCGTCCTGCAGCTGCAGTCGCTTCTCAGAGATATGGAACCTGGTCTTTATGCAGTTCGACCAGTCCAGGGATGGCAAGAGGACGCCTCTTCCCAGGCCCAATATTGATACAGGAATGGGACTGGAACGCATAGTGGCCGTCTGCAACGGAAATCCTTCCGTCTACTCAACCGACCTGTTCAAGCCACTGCTGGATAAAATATGCCACATAACGTCTGTGCGTGAGGGAAAGGATGAGGCGACGGACAGGATGCTCAAGGTCATCGTCGAGCACAGCAGGGGAGTTACATTCCTTATCGCTGACGGACTGCTGCCTTCCAACGAGGGCAGGGGATATGTGCTCAGGCGTATACTCAGGCGCGCCTGCTTTTTGGGGCGTAAACTTGGTTTGAGCAAGCCCTTCATGGGCGAGTTGGCCGATGTTGTGATCGAAAAAATGGGAGCTACCTATCCCGAGCTTGTAACAAACCGCAAGCTGGTGATGGACGTTATTAAAAATGAAGAAGAGCGGTTTAACGATACGCTGGATGCAGGCATAAATCTGTGTGAGAAGGCCATCGCCGACGCCAGGGCACAGAATAGAACTTGCCTCATGAACGAGGACGTTTTCAAGTTCTGGGATACCTACGGCTTCCCGCTTGAGCTGAGCGTGGAGATCGCCCGCGAGCACGGGCTAAGCGTGGACCTCAAAGGCTTTGAAGCTGAGATGGAGAAGCAGAGGGAGAAGGCCCGGGCGACGCATAAATTTGCCGGGGGTACCGATGAACAGGATATCTTCGCCCGGCTGGGCACTAATCTTGCTATCAATGAGTTTGTGGGATACGAGAAGCTGGCCGACCGTGCCAGAATCCTGCATATCATTGACGGCAAGGCGGCAGCACTGGTCGAGAAGGCCGGAGAGGGCAAAGATATAACACTTATACTGGACAGGACGCCCTTCTACGGCGAGAAAGGAGGTCAGGTCGGCGATACAGGTAAAGTCGTAGCGAAATCAGGTGAATTTGTCGTCAATAATTCTCTGTCTTATGCTGGTGGCGGCGTTGCCCTCGCTGGGAAGGTTAACAAAGGCTCGCTGGCGGTCGGCGATATAGTGCAGGCTTCGGTCGATGAGGAACGCAGGACGGACATCGCCAGGAACCACACGGCCACGCATATTCTGCAGGCTGCATTGAGAAGAGTACTGGGCAGCCATGTAGCCCAGAGGGGATCGCTGGTTACACCGGAGCGGCTGCGATTTGACTTCACACATCTTGCCCCCATCAGCAAAGACGAGTTGAAAGAGGTACAGTCCCTGGTCAACTCCGTCGTCAGGCAAAACCTGCCCGTTTCCACGGAAGTGTGTTCCTACGACCAGGCCATCGGCCAGGGCGCGACTGCTATCTTCGAGGAGAAATACGGCGACACCGTCAGGCTGGTAAAGATAGGCGCCCCCTCTCTCAGCGCGGAGCTCTGCGGCGGTACACATGTGAAAGCGACGGGCGAGATCGGTTATTTTCTAATCACGAGCGAGGCCAGCGTTGGCACCGGATTGCGCAGGATCGAAGCTGTTACAGGGCGCGAGGCTGACTTACTGATTGGCCAGAGACTGGAGGCGCTGGACCAGGTCGCAGGCAATCTGAAAGTGGCTCCAATCGAGGTCCCCTCGCGAGTGGCGGACCTTGCCCAGAGCTTGAATTCCAGCAATAAGGCCATGGCATCGCTTCAGCGGGAGCTCTCCAGGAATGAGATCGGACACCTGCTCGAAAATAGTTTAAAAAAGATCGGGGATGTCAAGGTTGTTTATGCACAGGTTCCTTCTGCACCTGCATCTGCAGTTATGGAGATGGGGGATATGCTGAAAGAAGGCATGGGCAGCGGAGTGGCTGTGCTGGCGTCGGAATACGACAACAAGCCTTTTTTTATCGCCACTGCCACGTCGGATGTCGTTTCAAAAGGTGTTCATTGCGGTAAGCTGATTAAAAAGGTTGCCTCCATTGCAGGCGGCAGCGGCGGTGGCAAACCGGATATGGCACAGGCGGGGGCCAGGGACAGCGCAAAGATCAATGAAGCTCTTGATGCCGTGCCGGCGGCAATCGAGGAGATGCTGAAGGCCGGCCGGGCGTCGGATAATGGGA
>JBAZLT010000139.1:0-5287 GCA_041650115.1 Dehalococcoidia bacterium
TCGTAATTCCTGATCGACTGGTATTGATGCCGCTCGTTGCCCTGTGTTAAACTCCTTATACGTCCCTGTAGCTCAGTGGATAGAGCGGCTGCCTTCTAAGCAGCGGGTCGTGGGTTCGAATCCCCCCAGGGACGCCAGGTACAGTTCACTGTTAATAGCGCTACCCTTTGCCTGCCGGTCATTCTTTAGACTATGGAGAACTTAGTCCGGCTGTCCACTTGCTCCGGAGCTTGTCTATCGTGCCATCATCCCTTAACGCTTTTAAGGCAGCATTGATCTTGGGAAGCAGTTCCGCATTCTTATTACAGATGGCTATGCCGTCACTCTCATCAGTAAATACCGGGCCGACCACCTTCAGCTTGTCCGGATATTTAGCGGTAAAGAACGCTGCCACGTAATTGTCGGCAATGACGGCATCACATTGCCCATCCATCAGGTTCTTGAAAACAAGCGCTATCGTTGCGTAGGTTTTCAGATTCACCCCCTGTAACTTTGCAGCCTCCATGGCACCGGTAGCCGCAACCTGGGCAGCTACTGTCCTGCCCGTCAGGTCATCCTTGCTGTGTATGTCGCTGTTGTCCTTGCGTACAACCACAACCTGGCCGCCGGAGCCGATAGGGTCAGAGAACAGCATGCTCTTCTTGCGCTCCTCAGTGATGGAAATCGATGAGCAGGCCATATCGTACTGGCAGCTGCTGACGCCTGTTAGAAGTTTGTCGAAGTCTACCACGACCCAGCGGATATCCAGCCCGGCCTTTTCAGCCACGGCGTTCATGAGGTCGACGCTGAAGCCTTCGGGTTGGCCGGTTTTCTCATTCAGTCGTTCAAACGGTGGATAGTTCGCGTCTATGGCAACGGTCAATTGCCTTGCTGACGAAATCCCCACACAGGCTGGGGCCGTCAGACCTAAGATGAAAAGAGCTATGAAAAATAATGCGAAGTATTTTCTCATCATCTCACCTCCTGACTATATAGTTCAATTTTATAATTTGATGTCAAGTAGTACCTGCGACAACCGGATAATGAGGATATCTACAACAAGTAGCCGAATGCTACATATCCGTTTTCCGCTGCCAGAAAGGCCTATCAGCAATGAATACAATGACGGAGACTACGATCAATATGATGGTAAAAATGCATTTCGTGAACTGCTCCGTCTGGAAAAGGGATGAGAACAGGTTAACAGCGCAGTGGAAGAGGAAGGTGGGTATTATGCTCCTGCCGCTCCTGTAGAAAAGCCAGTTCATCAGAAAGGCCGCCGGGAAAATCGAGATAAAGAAGTTGGCCGTATAAACAGGACCGGCCTTCAGGACTTCATTGTGGTAATAGTTGTTGACGAATAACAGTGGTATGTGCCAGGCGGCCCAGAGAACGGCAAAGAGCAGCGTCGAGATAAACAGGGTCCTTCCCACTTTGTAGAGGCTGTCGACGCCGTAGCCTCTCCAGCCCAACTCCTCAAACAGGGGCGCCAGAATGATAATGATCAGCGTTGTGAAGACCTGGCCGCCGGCAAAGGAGAAGCCCGGAGACAGCTCGAACTGCGACGCAGGCCTGCCGAACAGCATGGAGATGGCCGTCGCCAGCAGCAGCCCACCGGGTATGACCAGCAGTATCCAGAGTGTCTTCGGTTTGATCAGTTTTAAATTGACCAAACGGTTCAAAAAGTCCTTTTTCAGCGCATCGTTCCCAGATCCGAATATCATGCATAAGGCCACTACTGAAGGCACCATAACAGCCGCGAATATGAAAACCAGCTTAAAAAACGACAGGCCATTTATATAGCTGAAATAGATAGCTGCCCCCAGGACGGCAAAGGTAAACAGAAACACCAGCAGATAGAATTTGAGCGGCTTGTACCGGTAATTGAGTATCATCCCTGTCACCCTCCTTCGTTGTCCCACAGATCCTCCCAGCTCCTCGCGCCGGGCCAGAGAAACACCTGCCCCTTGATCAGCCTGCAGTTCCTGTCTATGCCCGAGATCAACTTCATATCCTCATCCGAGAGAGGATCCTCGGTGACCGCTCTTAAATTGGAGAGGTAGTTCTTTCTCTTTACCGAGAACGGTATGGGTATTTGTCCCCGCTGAACGGCCCACTTCAGGCAGACCGAGGCCGGATGCACATTCATTCTCCGAGCGATGCCCATAATTACCGGGTCCTCCATATCAACCGTATCATCCGCGGTCCTGTCGCGATGGGGTCGCCCCGGCGAACCCAGGGGCGAATAGCCGATGGGCACGATGCCGTTTCCCCTCACGTAATCGAACAGCTCCGGCTGCTGGAAATGGGGATGCAGCTCCATCTCGTTGCACGAGGGTTTAATCCGACAATCCCTGAGCAGCAGTCTGAGCTTGGCAACCGACATGTTGGAGGTGCCGATATGCCTCACCAGCCCCCTGCCCACCAGGTCCTCCATCTGCCGCCAGGTCTTCATGTAGTCCTCGTGTATATAGGGCCCGGCATGGGGGTCCCTGGAATCGACTCCCACACCAGGAGCATGATAGTTGGGAAAGGGCCAGTGAATTAAATACAGATCAAGATACTCGAGCTTTAAGTCCTTCAGGCTTTTCGCCAACGAGCGCAGCACATCACCCTGGCCGTGCATGTCGTTCCACAACTTGGAGGTGATCCACAGCTCCTCCCTTTTGACGCCGTCCACCATAGCTTCCTGCAGCGCCCGGCCGATGTCACGCTCGTTTCCGTAGACCGAGGCGCAGTCGATATGGCGATAGCCCAGTAGTATGGCATCCTTAATGGCCGCAGCCACCGTCCCGCCGGAGACGCTGTCGGAGCCGAAGGTGCCCAGCCCTATGGCGGGTATCCTGGCGCCGCTGCTCAGCGTCTTGTAAGGAACCCTGGACGGGTCGACCGCATCCGCATCCATACTATTTCGCACGATGTCTCCCCGGTTATCCCTTCAATTCCTCGTCGAAACAGACTGCGACCTTCCCGCATTTTCCGCCGGCCATCAGCGCATAGGCCTCGGCCACCTTCTCCAGCGGAAAGCGGTTGGTGATGAGCTTCTCGGGATGCAGCTTCCAGCGGACCAGCCGGTCGACCAGTTCCTCCATTCTCCAGATACTGGTGACCCAGGACCCGTAAATCGTCTTCTGGTCGTGGATGATGTCCTCCGAAGGCCTGAAGGCGACCGTCCCGCCCTCGCCCAGGAAGACCACCCTCCCCCACTTGCCGGCGGCACGTATGCAGGTATTCCTTGCTTCATCGTTGGCGCTGCAGTCCACCGCCCTCTCGACGCCTTTTCCGCCGGTCAATCCCCTTATCTCATCCACATTACCTGCGCCGGATTTAAGTATTACATCGAAAAGTTCCAGCTTCGAAGCCACATCGATCCGTTCGCTGATGGCCTCGATACCGAACACTTTGTATGCGCCCATGGCCCTGGCCAGCATGGCCGTAGCCAGCCCGACCGGGCCGAGCCCCGCCACCAGCACGGAGTCATCCCCGCAGACGCCGATCTTCTCCAGGCCCTCGTATACGGTCCCAAATCCGCAGGCAACCTGAGCGCCATCGGAGTACGTCAGCTGCTCCGGCAGATCGACCAGGTCCTTCTCCTCGGCCAGTAGATACTCGGCCATGCCGCCGTCCCTTTGCCATCCATAGGCTCGCCGGTACGGGCTGGTGCAGGAGATCATGTATCCGCGCCTGCAGTCGTTGCACACGCCGCAGCCGGAGATGTGATATATAACCACCCTGTCGCCATTTTTGAACCTTCGGCAGCCCGGACCCGTCTCCACAATCTGCCCGCACGGCTCGTGGCCCGCGATCGTCCCCGGCTGATAACCTTCCGGCCCTTTGCCCACATGCTCCCTGTAGATGCACCGTATGTCCGATCCGCAGATGGACGATACCTTCATTTTTATCAGCGCCTCGCCGTGCCCCGGCACAGGCACGGGAAACTCCTTAAGCTCAACGCTGCTGTTGCCCGGAAGTATGGCGCCCTTCATCGTTTTCTGCATAATGACTCCCTCCGTTGAAATCACAACCGCGGGCAGGTGTTTTCTTCTCACATTTTATCATTAAAGCTCGTATCCATTATCCTTGTTGATAAGGATGGCCGCACAGGGTAAGATAGGATGATTTCCAAGAATTCGGAGGCAGCGGAAAAATGAAGCAGTCTTCTTTAGCGCGCGTCTCATTGGAACTGCGCCCATCCGGCGCCGGATACAGCCAGACCTTCCTGTCGGAGGATGACAGAATACTGCTGCGCGGAGAACCCGGGGGCGATATCGTGCTGGAGCTCAAAGGAAAAAGGGGCCGCCTGCTGCCTTACACATCGGCATCCGGCCTGTCGGCCTCAATCGAGCGTTCCGACCTGAAGATAGAGACCACTTTTAGCGAGACTACAGGTGCCCACGGTTACGATGTAACCTCCCGACTGACCGCCTTTGAGCCTTTGCAGATCGTGGCCTTCGGGCATGCATATGTCTTTCCACCCGGGGCGGGACGCGCCACGGGCGATCCGCTCGACTATGCCTGGATACCTACGCTGAAATCCCGGCGAAAGGACGTGGCAGGCGACCATACATTCCGCTCACCCTGCATTATTGCGTGCCACGGAGGCCTCCAGGCTGCCCTGGTGCCCAACCTCGACCTGTACACGTCGAATCCCCTGCGCAGCGCGCTGGACCTGGACCTTCCCCGCAAGGCGGACGACCTGGCCCCCAGGCTGAGCTACGTGATGCAGGACTGCCGGCCGCACGGCCATATCTTTTATTCACCCACGGGATCGTTAGCCATGCTGCAGCCCGGCGATACCCTCCGCATGGGATTCACGCTGCTTTTCGACCTCGAGACGGGCCCTTTCTCGCACCAGCAGGTGCTGCGCTTCCTCTGGCAGCGCTACGGACGCAGGCAACTGACATCCTCTATAGCCCCCCAGATCTTGCCCTTCGAGCAGTACGCGCGGCTATCCTTCGAAAACACTCTGGAGAGCTACGGGCTCTGGCGCGGCTTCAAACTGGCGGGAAAGGACTGCGGCGGCCTGTGCGGCCGCATCGTACGTCCGAATCTCAGCCGGGGCTCAAAGAAGCTGCCCAACGATACCACGCTGGGTGTCGCTCTGAACTACCTCTTCACGCCGACGCTTTCGCTCAGGGAAAAGATGGAGCTAATCAAATGGAACAATAAAGGCATCCATCCCCATCTGTGGAATACCATGTTCCTCAATAATGTGCGCACCTCCTTCGGGCTGATGTATTACGGACGGTCGTGGCGCGACCGCGGACTGGAGGAGCGCGCCCGCTGCATGTGGAATCTGGCTCTGTCC
>JBAZLT010000140.1:0-5271 GCA_041650115.1 Dehalococcoidia bacterium
AACGACCACGGGCTTGGAGATGGAATCCCGCAGACTGGTGACGACTTCAATAAAGCGTTCCATCAGAACCGTTCTGCGCGAGAGCGCCCATAGGTCCAGGGGAAACTGCATGATCAGGATATCTATATCCCTGGAGTCCGCCACCGCCCGCAACGCCCTGACCTGGTGGTCCACGCTGCCCAGGGGAGGAATATCCAGGGGATTTCGAAACATGCTGCCGGCCTCGGAGCCGTAGATGCCGTGCAGCGTTTTCCTGAGATCGACGTGCAGAAACGGCAGGTGAAGCCCGGCCCCGGTTATATCGTCGGCTGCCTGTACGCCCACTCCCCCACCTGAGCCGGCTACCACCACGTTCCTGCCCGCGGGAGACTTCATGAAAGCCAGTGTAATACTTATGTCAACTAGTTCCGGCATGCCGGTGACCTGTATCACGCCCAGTTGGTTGAAGAGCGCCTGCCATACAATAGCAGAGCCTGCTATGGCGCTGGTATGAGATGCGCAGGCCCTGGCGCCGGTCTCGGTATTGCCCGCCTTATAGATCACGACAGGCTTAAACTCGACCGCCCGCTTCAGAGCCCGCTTGAAACGTTCTCCATCCTTGATGCCCTCGATATACATGGCAATTATCCCGGTGTCGGGATCATCCGTCAGGTATTCCAGGAAATCGCATTCGTTCAGATCAGCGGCGTTGCCGTAACTTATAGCCTTGCTGAAGAACAGCCCCCGCTCCGAGGCCTCGCGTATGCAGTAGATGCAGTTGCCGCCGCTCTGCGATATCAGGGCAAATGGCCCCGAGCGAGAGGGAAACCCGGCCTGGTCCGGATAGTCCCCGGCGAACGTCATCCCGGCCGAGGGGCAATAGATGCCCATGCAATTTGGCCCGATCAGCCTTACTCCACCCTCCCTGGCGATCCTCAGTACCTCGTCCTCAAGCTGCTTTCCGGAGGAGTCCTCTATCTCACTGTAGCCCGACGTGAAGAGGTGTGCCGCCTTTACACCCTTGGCGGCGCATTCCCTCATCAGCTGGGGAGTATGGCGGGCGGAGACGGCGGATACGAGATAATCGACTTCGCCCGGTATCTCGCCCAGGTTTTTATAGACCTTCAGCCCGTTTATCTCACCGCCGGCGGGATGGAGCGGGTAGATCTTGCCCGGGTAACCGTATCTGATCATGCTCATCAAGTACCACTGCGCGGGTCCCGGCTTCGAAACGTCGGCCGATACACCTGCCAGCGCAATGGAGCGCGGCCTGAACAGAAAATCCAGTGAATGAGTCATTGATAAATGTTCCGGCTGAATATATCGGGCTGATTGTATATCTAACAGGAGGGCGTATTCAAGCTTAAGACGCGGGAAGCAGGTCAGGACTTGATCAGGGCATGTTCCAGCATCTGGATGGCAGTCCGCTCAAAGCGTGCAGTATCGCACTTGAGCCACATGAAGCAGATGCGGGTTATCCACTCAATCAGTCCACCCACGAGTTCGGCCGCCGCCAGTGTATCGTACTCCCTGACCCTGCCTCGTTTGATGCCCGTGGCAATTGCAGTCCGCAGGATTCTCTGCACCTTTTTATCCGCATAGGGCCTTACGTTCTCCATGCCGAGGTTGGCTCGGATATCCAGCAGGCGCACCACATCCGAATTCCGGGAAGCGTAAGCCAGTACCTCATGAACACAGACCCTGATTTGCTGCGGTCCCAGCGATCCCGAAAGCACATTCTCCAGGATATCTGAAACGCCGCTGATATATTCCTCCACCAGCGCATCTGCCACCGCCAGCTTGGAATCGTAATAAAGGTAAACCGTGCCGTGTGCCACACCCGACCGCTCCGCTATCTGCGACATGCTCGTGCGGGCATAACCCTGCTGGCGGAATAGTACCCGCGCCGCAGTGAGTATCTCTGCCTGCCTGCCCGGCGCTGCCTTTCTGGCCATATCTCCTATGACTGATTGTCAGTCATTAAGACTATCAGTCTTTGAAGCCGGTGTCAACGGCTGCCACATGATGCGACATCCACTTGACAGGCCGCCGGCATCAAACTAATATAAAACCTGCCCCAGCGGGTGTAACTCAGCGGTAGAGTGCTTGCTTCCCAAGCAAGACGTCGAGGGTTCGAATCCCTTCACCCGCTCCATTTTTCCCTTTCCTATATTAATCAGTGTATTCTTGATTTATACGCTCTTTCCTGACTGGACGATTGACATGAGAATGTGGATGGTGGACCCGAGATACATGTGTGACCGGCATCTCTTGGGAGAGCATGTGGAGTGCCATATGTTTGCAGGCTGCCTGGACAAGGGGAAGCCACTCAGCGGTTATATAAATAAAAACCTGTTCGATCCTTCATCTCTTGTTAAGCGTCATGGTGAGCTGGCAAAGGAGATGCTTTCTCGGGGGTTTCGTCACCTAAGCCCGCTGTCCGGGCACCCGGGAGATCCTTCTCCCATCGATGCCTCCAAATCTATGAAAGACCTATTGCAGAGATGCAGCAGGTGCAGGCAAAGATATGAAAACAGCCGTAAAGAGTGATTGAGCTACGATACTGCTCCGATTAGCATCTGTAGCATGGACAGCACTTTGGTATCGGTCACGGAATATGGTAAACTTTCTACCGTTTCCCGGTATTTGACGGATCAGGTCCAGGGGCCGTTAGCTCAGTTGGTAGAGCAACTGACTTTTAATCAGTGGGTCATAGGTTCGATTCCTATACGGCCTACCATTTCTTTGCCGTCTATAGATAACCACCTTGCCGGAGGAGAGACTTGATATATTCCTTTAGAAATGCACGGCCTGTTTTTGGCGTCGACACATTTATTAGCCGCGAGGCTACGCTAATCGGTCATGTCAGGATAGGTGACAACTGCTTCATCGGTCCCGGCGCCATAATACGAGG
The DNA here is from genome assembly GCA_041650115.1 of Dehalococcoidia bacterium. Classification (GTDB taxonomy): domain Bacteria; phylum Chloroflexota; class Dehalococcoidia; order GIF9; family UBA5629; genus CAIMUM01. Next base: position 2,894 of record JBAZLT010000140.1, read on the forward strand.
CGACTACGGAAACATTGTAATAGAGTCGGGCACCGCTGTTGAAGACGGCGTGATAATACACGTCTTTCCTTTCGGTACATGTACAATCGGGCAGAAGGTCACTATCGGGCACGGCGCAATAATCCACTGTAAATCCATCGGCGACTACGCTTCCATTGGAATGGGAGCAATCTTAAGTATCAACTCTGAAATAGGTGAAAACGCCATTATTGCTGAAGCTACACTGATCAAAGCCAAACAGATAGTCCCGCCCAATGTCCTGATGGGGGGAAACCCCGCCAGGGAACTGAGAAAGATTACTGACCAGGATAGACAACACTGGGCCATGGGCAAGCAGATTTACATAGATCTGGCCAAAGAATACCTGCAGATCAACAATAACGATCAGAAGACGGCTTAGACCGTTTAAGTTCCCTTACTTGTCCCTGTAATCTGCCGACTTTTTACCTGGATTCGGCCGGTATCAATGTTGTCCTTATCTCCGTGGGATTTCTAATGGTCTTCTTATACTTGATGTAATCGGTCATGGCATCCACGTCTTTAATATCAAGTTCCCTGTACTTCAGAAAGCTTTTTATCAGGTTTTCACCCATGGGTCCCAGGCTTATCTTGTTGACCAGCGGTGCGATGCCTTTCTCAAGCAGAAAATCGGTGGTAACCAGGGAGTAATCGGCATCCATATTCATGGGGATGAACTGCCCGTTCTCATCTCTCACCTGAATTTCCGTAATACGCTCACCGCTCTTGCGGTTCATGTCTATAGTCATTTTGAAACCCGAAAGCTCGAAGCAGGGCGGTGGCATCTTGACTTTTATATGGGAGTCGAGGCCCATCTCCAGCATCATCTTGAGCAGGCTGCCTTTGAGTGTAACGGCGGCCAGCTTGTGCCGCAGGTCGAGCACCATATGAATATCATTTGCCAGTATGGGACCTTTATAAATGTCGTAGTCCACGTCGTATGTATCGAACAGCGCAAGATTTATAGTCGGATCGACCTTCTGTGCGCTCCACAGGAAGGCATCTGCGATAACGGGCCCGGGTCCGACGTCATGGCCCCTGATCAGGTCCTCTTCTGCGATTCCCACAACAGCATTGAGATCGGCTGCAACCTGGTCTGCGTAGGGCTGCAGCACCTTGTCCATCTCAGCATTGTTCCGGTAAATCCTGATGCCCGGATTCCCGGCTATGGTCTGCATTATCGTCGCGTATTGAGAGGAATCACCGGCAACCGGATTCCAGCCGTTGGCATCCTCCAGCTTGAAGCTGTCGGAGGAAAGGATGAACGGCTGTCCGCTGTATGAATGGATATTGCCGTGATCGTCGAAGTTCAGCTTGATCTGTCCCAGAAGCTGGTTGGATTCCCAGGCGTGCACAATCAGGACTTTGCCCCCGTCCGGACCATCAACTGAAGTAGGATAGGATGTCACGGGTGTGAACCCCAGCTCAACGAACTCGGGACCACCCATAAAGGTGTGCGAATGCCCGCCCACGATAATGTCGATGCCCGGCACGGCAGCGGCCAGCTTGAGGTCCGGCTCATAGCCGAGATGGGAGAGTATGATGATTTTATTTATTCCCAGCGAGTTGAGCTCCGATATATATTTGTTGGTGACGCCCTCCGGAGGCAGGAACTTAACCGTATTGCCGGGCCTCGCAATGCCCGGAGTGTCGGGCGTGATCAGCCCGATGACGCCGATTTTCTGGCCACCCTGTTCCAGAATTACATACGGCCTGACCTTGGCGGCCAACTCCGGCTCCAGCGAGAAGTCCATATTGGCAGCAAGAACGGGCGGTTCAAGGGTATCCACCATCGTTTTCGAAAGCTGCGTGCCTAATGCGAATTCGTGGTTACCCAGAACCACCGCATCGAACTTCAGCGCATTTATAGCCGCGAAATCAGCCAGCCCTTCGAATTTGGGCATCCAGATGGTGCCCTCGGTGGAGTCGCCCGCGCTCAACAGCATGACGTTCTTCTCTTTTTGACGCACATCCTGCACCGCCGAAGCCATCAGACTGTATCCACCCAGCGAGGCCAGCGTATCCTTTCCGCCAAGCTTGAGCATCAGATCATGCGGCATTACGTAGGAATGGGTATCACCGACATGCAGAATGGTGAAAGTCAGCGGCTCGCTGACGATTTCCTTGAGTGGTGCGGCAGCCGGTTCAGGCGGTGTGGACGGCGCACAGGCGCTGACGACCAGCACCAATGCGAAAGTTATTGCAAGGGAAATACCGGTGATTTTGTAGAATGGTTTCATCTTGCCATGCATCAGCCTCTCTCCTTATAACTTCATTTTCATGAGATACATCATACAGCCCGGCCAAATAAACATGAACGCTGTTGTCGCGAAGTCAACAGAATCAGGTGTGATTATATG
>JBAZLT010000141.1:0-5259 GCA_041650115.1 Dehalococcoidia bacterium
GGACTCGTAAGGTTCTTCGATGTTCAGTTTGGGACACCCTGTCCTGAGGACTTCCTGGTCGTCGTCGGTCATGGCCTGCGCTATGGGCGCCGAGTATACGTCAAAGACTGTTTTCCCCAGTATTTCACCTTCAGGCAGGTTGAGAGCTTCGGAAAATGTTTTATTTACGCGGATCATTCTCCCTGCCAGGTCTTTATAGAAAATGATTATCGGCGCGGAATCGATAATATGCTTGAACTCACGGCGCTGTTTTTCAAGGTTCTCCTCGAGCTTCCTGCGTGCGCTGATGTCACCATAAGTGATCGCCACACCGAAGTTCTCCAGCGGTATCGGTTCGGCGGTAACGTTGATCCAGGTGATCTCCTTACCATTCTTTACTATCCCCATCTCAACGTTTTCGATGCGGCGGTTTTCTTTCAAGGCACGAACGCTGGCATATTCATCCGAAGGCATGGGCGTTCCGTCGGGGCGAACTATCGTCCATTCCGGCCCATCATACCTGCGCTGCAGTTGCTCGTTGCGTCTTATGCCCAGCAGCCGCTCGGATTCCCTGTTGGCTTCGACTATATTGCCTTCCGCATCGGTGATAGTGATGCCAAGGGGGAATGATTCGAAGAGGATGCGGTATTTTTCCAGTGCGATACGCGTTTGTTCCTCAGCCTGCTCCTCACGCTTCGTCCGCCCAGCGCCCTTTTTCGCCGCCGGCTTTGTCTTGCTTTTGCCGGCCCCTTTTTTCCCAGCCCTGCTAACCATGTCCCTTATTCTCCTATCACGGCTATGGAACCAATGAGTTAGTCAACCCGGAGATAATTTAAGCATACCAAGTAATATAAAATCAAGATAACATAGCCTTCCCTGTTCCGGCACGGCAAGTGTTGCGCAGACCAGGCCTATTTGAATTTGCCCAGGGCGGCTATGATATTTAGTACGAGCCCGAAGATATTGATGCCCACGGCCAGTGCCCATGATAGTCCGGATAGATAAAGCTGCGGTTGTGTAAAGATGTTGATGATATGGGTGACCACGCCGCCGTATCCCAAGGCCAGGATCGCCACTCCCATCAAGATCCGGTAGAGCGTACGCTTGTGCAGAAAACCCGGGATCAGGAATAAGGCATAGACGATCATGGATATTGTACCCATCACCGGCTGGGTGGGCGCCAGGCCTTTTCCTCCCTGTGAAATCAGGTAGAGGCTGACCGCGTTATAAAGAATTCCGAGTATGACGTAAATAACCTGCAGCCTGAGCAGATTTACCAGTTTCATATTCTCCTCTCCGCAATTATTTGGCGATCAGTGTTTCCTGCTGGACTTTGGCCATGTCGGCCGGATAGGTGCGCGCAGCCAGCCAGAGCAGCAGGGCTGCGATAAAGCCCGCGATGGTGGTGCTCAGCATAGCCATCATGAGACCCTGGGCATCTCCTCCCAGAGCATCGGAGATTGCGCCCACCACAGATGGTCCCCACGCGCCGCCGAACATGTAGGCGGCGAACACAGCCATTCCCATGGAAAGGCCCTTATGGGCCGCCGGCACCACGTCCTGCGAGACTGCGTTCAGTGCGGGCGAACCTATCACCGAGAGGATGCCGTAGATGAAGCCCAGCGCTATGCCGATAGGGCCGAATTTGAGTATCACCATGATTACCAGGACGATGGCTGCCAGTACTGAGGCCAGCGCTGGGAGGTAGAGCCGGCCTTTGCCGGTCTTCTTTTGCCAGAGGTCGGCCAGCCAGCCGCCCAGCGGGGCGGCGATGATGGCCGTCAATGCCCATCCTCCTACTATCATGCCGGCCGTGGCCTCCGAGATGTTCATCAAGCGCATCATCAGAGCAGGCGCCCAGACCAGCACGGATACCGTCATGTAGCACAGTATGCCGTAACCGAAGAAATACAGCACCAGGCTGCGGATGCGGAACAGCGCTACGATGGACTTGCCGAAATTGGTACGGACACCCGTTGTGCCGCTGCCGGCGGGCGTTTTGTAATCCTTCATGAAAAAGGCCAGGATACCCAGGATAACGCCCGGGATGGCGAATATATAAAAGGCCCAGCGCCAGCCCATGGCTGCGGAGATGGCGCCGCCCGCGATGACGCCTATGGCGGCGCCCAGGGGTATTCCTATATTGAAGATGCCCAGCATACGTGCGCGCTTTTCCGGAGGGTAGGCTGCGCTGACCATGGCTACGCCGCCGGCTGTGAAGCCGGACTCGCCAACGCCCACCAGACTGCGCGGCACTATCAATGACGTGAAGCTTTTAGCGGATCCGGTCAGGAAGGTGAACAGGCTCCAGAGCAGAGCCATTATGCCGATGGTCTTATTACGGCTCCAGCGGTCGACCAGGTATGCTACAGGGAAGGAGAAAAGCGCCATGCCCAGTATGAACAGGGTCTGCGCCAGTCCGCACTGGGTATCGGTTAGGCCCAGTTCGACCTTCATGGGCTGCAGCACTACAGAGAAGACCTGCCGGTCGATATAGTTGATTACATATAGCAGCGTGCAGATTACCAGGATGTACATGGCGCTGGCGCCGCCGGTTTTGTACAGGGCGGGTTGCTGGCTTTTGTCTTCTGTCATATATCTCCTATTTCTTGAAAGTTAATTCTTCCATTGTTTCCGGCGCGTGGGTCAGTTTCAGGTTACCGCTCTCAGTTATAAGTACGGTATCGGAATGGCGATACCCGCCCTTGCCCTGGAAGTAAATACCCGGCTCGATGCTTACTATCATACCCGGCGTCAGCTTGCGCTTATCACCCAGCGCCAGGAAGGGGTCTTCATGTCCCGTTATGCCGAAGCCGTGTCCTGTGCGGTGGATGATGTTCTTTTCGTATCCCGCATCGATAAAGACCTGACGCACCTGCTTATCTATTTCCTCCAGCACGGTGCCCGGCTGTGCCAGCTTGTAGGCCAGCGCGCGACCCTTCATCATAATATCGAACAGCTTTCTGGCGTGGTCCGGTACTTGCTCGAGGAAAAGGGTGCGCTCCACCTCGACGCCGTAGCCGTCCACGATAGCGCCCACAATGGAGCAGGAAGGCCCTCCCTCCTCCATAGGCATAAAGGGTGTAGGTATGATATGAGGATCGTGGGAGATCGAGGTCGGCCAGACCGCGCCCTGGAACTTGCTGGCCATCAGGTTGATGTCGGGGACTTCGATAAGTGCCTTGGCCATCATGGCCTGCACAAGTCCGCTGTAGATGGTGATGAGCGGCACACCGACGCGTGTCAGCTCCAGCAGCTTGCTCATGCCCACGTCCACAACCTGGCAGGCGTGTACGGTGCGTCCGATTTCATAGTCGGTCTTTATAACGCGGACCTCTTCGATGATGTTCGTCATTACGGTAGTGCCGCGCGTCTCCTTGAGTATGCCGGCCGGCATGGCTGACTCAATGCCGACTCTGTCGCTGTCCTTGAATATCGGTTTATAAACGTCGAACCAGTTTCCACCCGCGGGCGCCGGGAACTCGAAATAGATGACATAATCCAAATCGCAGCGCGCCCGAGCCTTGACGTGTGTCGACTCCAGCTGCGGGCAGACCATTTTCATCGTGCCCTTCTTGGGGATGACCAGTATAAACGGCCTCTCGTGAACTATATTGGCGAAGTTGGTCAGGTAGTAGATGTTGGTCGGTGAGAAGGAGACGTAATAGTCCAACTTCTGCTTGTCCATCAACGCACGTACTTTCTCCAGGCGTGCGCCCAGTTCTTCCTTGCTTGGTTTCGCGGTGATAGGCTCAATCTTCACGGTCTGCCTCCTTTAAGCGTGGATTTCCCGCTATTATATAGCATTAGGCGGTGATGTTAAATGAATTGATAAGAAGATCGTCAGATGACAGGTGACCAGACAGTTATTGCGGTTCTTTCTCTTTTCCGAACCCCTCTTCCTTCAACCTGTCCATGATCCTGGCTGCACGGGGGAAGCCTATGCCAAGCTTTCTCTGCAGGTAGGAGGCTGAGATCTCCTTGGATTCCAGTGCCAGCTGGCGGGCGGCGTCCAACAGCTCATCCTCGGCTGACTTCTTGCCGTCGGGAGCGGCCTTCGCCATCTCCTCGAACTTCACCGGCTGCGCTTCCTGGCGGCGCTGATTTGCCCAGAAGGTCACCAGCCTCTCGATCTCACCGTCCCCCACCATGGTGCCCTGCAGGCGCTTGGGCTTGGAGACATCCTGCGGCATGTAAAGCATGTCGCCCCTGCCCAGCAGCTTCTCGGCGCCGGCGGAATCGATGATGGTGCGTGAGTCCACCTGCGAGGTCAGGGCGAAGCTCATGCGAGTGGGGAAGTTAGCCTTGATCAGGCCGGTCACGACGTCCACCGACGGCCTCTGCGTGGCCACGATCAAGTGTATGCCGGTGGCGCGCGCCAGCTGCGCCAGGCGGCACAGCGCATGCTCGACCTCGTCGTAGGCGGCCATCATCAGATCGGCCAGCTCATCTATTATAACGATGATATAGGGCATGCACTCGGAAGGCTGCTTGTTCTTGTTGAAGTCCTCGATATTGCGCGCCTTGCCGGCGGAGAAGCGCTTGTAGCGGATGTCCATTTCCGCGCTCAGCCAGCGCAGCGCCATAACCGCTTTCTCGGTGTCTACCACAACGGGCGACACCAGGTGAGGTATGCTGTTGTAGTTGACCAGCTCGACGCGCTTGGGGTCGACCATCACAAAGCGCACGGCGTCGGGTGTGTTGTTCATCATCAGGCAGCAGATGATGGAGTTGAGGCAGACGCTTTTGCCGCTGCCGGTGGCGCCGGCAATCAGCAGGTGCGGCATTTTAGTCAGGTCGGCCACGATGGTCTCGCCCCCTGCGCCTTTACCCAGCGCGATGGCCAGGTGCGATTTGGCCAGCATCTTCTGAAAAGCGGTGCTTTCCATCACGCTGCGCAGGCCAACTGAGCCGAAGGTGGTATTCGGCACCTCGATGCCCACCATGGACTTGCCGGGCACAGGGGCCTCTATCCTGATGCTGGGCGCGGCCAGCGCCAGCGCCAGGTCGTTTGACAGGGAGTTGATACGCTCGACCTTGACGCGCGTGCGGGCTACCTCCTCCTGCCTGACGGAGACGTTGCCGTCGCTGTCCTTCTCACGTATATCTCTGAACTTGCGGTCCCAGCCGGGCTCGACGCCGAACTGCGTGACCGTGGGGCCGCGGTTGACCTCGATCACCTTGGCCTCGACTCCGTAGCTGGCCAGCGCCTCCTCAATAGTATCCCGGCGCTTCTCGATCTCGCTTTCGCTGATGACGGTCTCGGCTATCCTGTCCAGG
>JBAZLT010000142.1:0-5258 GCA_041650115.1 Dehalococcoidia bacterium
GTGTATCCATCCCAGCAGCATCCAGGTCAGCCCGGCTGCCGCTGCTGAAGTGTTGGTGGTGAGAAATGCGCTGGCCGCCAGACCGCCGGCCGTGAGGGCGCTGCCGGCATTGAAGCCGAACCATCCGAACCAGAGCAGTGCAGCTCCCAGTACAACGTAGGGTATGCTGTTCGGTTCCATCGGCTCGCGCTCTTTAAAACCCATACGCGGGCCCAGAACCAGCGCCAGTGCGAGGGCCGAGATGCCAGCGTTAACATGCACGACGGTGCCGCCGGCGAAATCGAGAGCGCCCATCCCGGCCAGCCATCCGCCGCTGCCCCATACCCAATGCGCTATCGGGCAGTAGACCAGTGTAAACCAGAGTGCTGCGAAAGCCAGCAGCGCACCGAACTTTATGCGCTCCACCGCAGCACCCGTCCAGAGCGCAACGGTGATGATGGCAAAAGTAGCCTGAAATGCGGCAAATGCCAGATGAGGCACAGTTACAGCATATATTGTCGAGGCAGCCTGCCCCACTCCAGCCAGCCCGAACCAGGATAAGTCGCCGATCAGTCCTTTGATGTCAGGGCCGAAAGCCAGCGAGTACCCGTAGATAATCCAGAGAATGGATATCAGGCAAAGGATAGCGAAGCTCATCATAATAGTGGAAAGCAGATTCTTTCTGCGCACCATTCCTCCGTAAAAGAATGCGAGCGCGGGAGTCATAAGCAGGACCAGAGCGGAGGAAATAAGCAACCAGGCTGTGTCACCGGAATTCATGATAAACCTCCTCGATATTGTTATGGAACAATATTAGAGAAGGCCTGTTGCGGGCCTGTTACAGCGGCGTTAAGATTGTGTTACGACGGATTAGCCTTATTGTCCAGGTCTTTGAACTTGTAGCCTACGTTGCGCACAGTGTCGATAAAAGAATGCGCAGGATCCTCGATTTTGCTGCGTAATCTTCGAATATGCACGTCTACCGTCCTGTCGCCGCCGTAGTAGTCATAGCCCCAAACCTCGTTGAGCAAAGCCTGGCGTGTATAGACCTTGCCTCTGTTGGTTGCCATCAGCTTGAGCAGCTCGTATTCTTTAAAGGTGAGGGCCAGCAGCCTGCCTCCCAGCTCAACCTCGCAACGCACCGGATTAATAGCCAGGTCTCCTACCTTTATTATGCCGCTTTCATTTGACGCGGCGTTCCCGTTGACAGCTCTGCGGATTCTGTATGCCAGCTCATCGAGATTCCACGGATGCACAACGAAATCAGTCAGGCCTGTCTCCCTGTCAACTGCAGCCAGTGTCGAAGTGGTGACAACAGCGATGGCCGGGACAATTCTGCGCAGCTTCAGCTTTCTGAACCATTGCCAGGTTGATTCGCCGCGTGAAGAAACCGACGACATATCCACCAGCACAATATTGAAAGTCTGTCTGGCGTCCTGCTGGACAACGTCATCGGAGTAGACACAGGCCGTGCAGGAGAAACCCATGCGGCTAAGGCCAGCGCTGAGGTCTCTCACACGGTCCATCTCGTTGGTGACGATTAGAATATTGTACACGTCTCTCCAATGTTATTATAACAATTCGGCAAATGGTCGCAGCCTGGATACATCCAGCAAGCCGCAGATGGAGTGATTGGTCACAGCGACGCCGCTTTCAATTGCGGCTGCGGCGGCATTCAACCCGCTGAAAGTGACCAGCCCGGCACGCTCCGGGCTGAAAGGTATCTCATAGATCTTTTCTCCCGGCCTGGACAGAAAGGCGCGGGTGATAAGACCGCTGTTCTTCATCCGCTGCAGCAGCTCGTCGGCCTTACTGCAGGACAGCATGGGTATTTCACAATAATCGGCCAGCACCTTGCCGTTGCCGCCGATGGCGCCAAGTACGTCGGTCATCCTGCCGGCGATGAATATATCGGAAGGATCGATGGTTGATCCCGTGAATTCCACAAGGTCTACAAATCTGAAAGGCAGACTACTTTTTATTTGGAGCAGGCCCCCGAAACGCGCATATACCGGTATGCCCGATTTAAGCAGGCAGCCGTTTACAGCGATGTTGCACACAGTGGCCAGTCCGACCTGCCCCTCAGGGACCGTGATACCTCCCAGGTTACTGCCTTCACCGGCCAGCGCTACCATACTGGATGAGGCCAGCCCGGCCTGGAATACGGCATTCATGATTTTCAGCGCAGCCGGAAATTGGTTGCGGTCGAAGAGCGATACATCTACGGGTATGCGTCCCGTCCCTGAACGCAGGCCGACATTGGTCTGGTAGGCCATGCGCTCTATCCGGGATACGACGAAGCCGATTTTGTCGGTAACCAGCGAATTTCTCAGTTCCTCCAGGCCGGGCACGGTAATGGTGCGGCCGTCCTTATGACCCGCCGAACGGGTCAGGCCGCGTTCGTCCATTATCTTCAAATGGTAGCGCACAGCCCGTTCGCCCAGGTAGATGCCCTGTTCTTCCAGCAGGCTCGAAATCGACCGGCTGCCCATGGGCGCCTGGGCGTCGCTCAGTATCTTCAGTATGGCCGTGATCTTTCTCTCTACGTCGCGCGTTTCCTGTCCGATCATATTCCGATCACCTCACTGCAGCCTCACAGGTATCCCCTTTGCGGCCAGATATTCCTTGGTCTGTCTGATCGAGTATTCCCGGTAATGAAAAATGCTGGCGGCCAGCACAGCGTCCGCTTTGCCCAGGGCCAGTGCCTGATAAAGATGCTCCAGAGTGCCGGCCCCTCCACTGGCGATAACGGGCACCGATACCAGTTCACTGACGGCGCAGTTGAGCTCGTTGTCATAGCCCGACCTCCGGCCGTCGGCATCCCAGCTGGTTAACAGTATCTCCCCCGCGCCGATGTTGACCGCCTTCTCGATCCAGTCCAGCACGTCGATGCCGGTAGGTTTGCGCCCGCCGTGCGTGCAGACCTCCCAGGAAACAACGCTGTTTTTTACACAGCGCCTGGCATCAACCGCCAGCACCATGCATTGCCTGCCGAAAATGGCGGCCCCATCCCGGAGGAGCTCGGGATTTTGTACGGCGGCGGTATTGACAGACACTTTATCGGCGCCCGCCTTCAACATGCGCCGCATGTCGTCTATGGTGCGCAGTCCGCCGCCCACGCACAGAGGGACAAAGACCTGTCTGGCCACGTTTTCCACCACGTGAACCATGGTATCCCTGCCTTCCGGAGTGGCTCCAATGTCCAGGAAAACCAGTTCATCCGCCCCTTCGCGGTAATAGAAAGCCGCCTGCTCTACCGGGTCTCCGGCATCGCGCAGATTTGTGAAGCTCGTGCCTTTAACCACGCGGCCGCCCGTTACATCCAGGCAGGGAATAATACGTTTGGTCAACATGTGGTTACGGACCTTTTACGGCTAATTTCAGAAAGTTAGAATACATCTTCAATCCGAACTCACCGCTTTTTTCAGGGTGGAATTGCGTTGCGAAAAGGTTGTCCCTGATAATCATCGAACAGAATTTGAAGCCGTATTCCGTTGTTCCGGAAACCACGGAGCTGTCCTGCGGCCGGGCATAATAGCTGTGCACAAAATAGAAATTGGTGTTATCCGGAATGCCTCTGAAAATGGGGTGCGGGCAGGCCTGTTTAACCTGGTTCCATCCCATGTGAGGTATCTTCAATCCGGCAGGGAGTTTGCAGACCCTGCCCGGTATGATGCCCAGACATGCATGCTCACCGTCCTCCTCGGTGGTGCTGAGCAGCACCTGCAGGCCCACGCAGATAGCGAAAAGGGGCTTTTTTAACTCCACCAGCTTCCTGACCGTTTCATCAATACCTGCGGCCGACAGACTTTTCATTGTGTCCGCTGCCGCACCGACGCCGGGCAGGAATACAGCATCGGCCCCGAGGATGACAGAGGCGGAGCCAGTGACAGTGGGCCTATAGCCAAGCCTTACCAGGGCGTTGACAACACTGCCGATGTTGCCGCCCCCATAATCAATTACGGCAATAGTGACGCTCTTTTTATTCATATACTACAACTATTATACAACAGGTGGTATACGGCAACCTATTTCCGTAATTTTAGCATTGTGAGATTTCACTGTCAATACGAAACAGTTGAGAGGATTGACTATAGAGGCAGTGTGTTATTTTAAAAAGCAGATTGCCCTCTGGGTTTTAGGATCAGCCATGATTTGTGCGTGTCTGCCTCCGGAGGAAGCCGGGACGTCGATCAGGCTTACAATAGAAGAGAACTCGGCCAGCTCCGGCAGCATGTCTTTCAGTACGTTTGAAGAATTCTGGAAGAAACCGTTATTGTAGTAGGCTTCCTTGTCGCCGGGATAGACGGGCAAATAGATGATCTGGGACTCCACCAGATCCTGGAAGAAATGTGTTCCGTAGGACACCTCGGGCACATGCCCCATTTCCTCGCGGGCGATTTCGACCAGCACCGACGTGTTGCTGATGTCGGCATAGCCGACGTTTACACCCAGATCGATATTGCTGCTGCCCCAGCGGCCCGGCCCCATCGTGATCAACTTCTCCTCCTTGATGTCGGGATGCTTGTTGATACGTCCTACGATCCGACCGATGGATTTTTTAATTTCCGGTGATTCGATGCGGCTGTATTTGAGGGGGTCGATATAGAGGATATATCTGATATCAGGGGCCATTCCACCGCTGATGAACTTACTGGCTTTAAACAGGACATTTTTATTCGGTATGTTATCAGGGATTGTGATCGGGCCTGATGCTCCCGGCACCTGCAGAGACCTGCACTGCAGCAGATTGATTTTAATGTCCCCGTCCGCTTTGATATATGCGGTGAACTCAACATCTACGGGATGCCCCTGGGCGGATTCCAGTTTAGTCAGAAGGCTGTTCATGATCTTGATGAAAGGCGTTTTTTTCAGCAGGGAATCAAAGGTCAGAGCCAGGTTGTCGCCCGATCCAACCGGGCATTTCCCGATTATGGCACGCGGAAAGCCTTCCTGCATGAGGGAAGCGATTAAATTAAGGTTGGGATAATCGCCGTCATCCAGTATCTCCGCAATGGGCAGTGTAACCAACTCATTTAGCTTGATATCCAGCAGGTCAACGTTGTGTTGAGAATATCGGGCTATTTTGGCGCCGATCTCGGGCCTTAATTCGGGGTGGCTGACGGCAATCATCCTGGTATAGTCACCGCTGACACGGTTCACGGCACGGGTGCCCAGGCCGAACACCAGACGCAGCATCCCCTTCTGCCGGTCTATGCGGTCTGTCCAGGCGTAGAGGTTTTTTGAGAAGGCTACGCCCGCCAGCGGCGGGAAGAAGT
>JBAZLT010000143.1:0-5245 GCA_041650115.1 Dehalococcoidia bacterium
GCAGTCCCTGCAAACCGGCCGCATCGACGGGTATTTTGTGTGGGAGCCTTTCGTGGCCAAGGCGGTGGTCGGCAGTTACGGCAAAGTGCTGAAGGAATCAAAGGACATCTGGCCCGACCATCCCTGCTGCGTGATAGTGGCCGCAGGCGATTTCAGCTCTTCGCATGACGGCACGGTAGCCGCGGTAATACGGGCTCATCGCAAGGCGATCAGTTTCATCGAGTCCAACCCGGCTGAAGCCAAGGCCATTGCAGCCAAATGGACCAGGCTGGATCCGGCTGTCATCGACAATGCCTTCCAGCGCGTTAAGTATACCTATTCTCTTAATAAAGACGACGTAAAGAAATTTGTGGGAGAGATTATAGCTCTTGGTGAAAAGGCGACTATTAAGCCCATAATAACGACCGCCGATGTTCCGGATTTGGACGGGTTTGCGAACATGGTTGTGGACACCAAATACATTCAGAGGTGAGGCCACGCGTCCTTTACGGTTTATTTCGATCCTGCTGTTTCTGTTGGTCTGGGAAGGGGCAGCCCTCCTGGCCAACATACCTCAACTTTTTCCCACCCCGGTCGCCGTGATTATCGCCCTCGGGCAGCTGTTCATCGCACCCGGCCCTCCCGGGCTTCAATGGGCCGGCGAATTGATGGGCAATACTCTGATTAGCCTGTGGAGGGTTATAGTCGGTTTTGCCCTGGCAGCTGCCACAGGAGTATTTCTGGGCATTATCATCGGCTGGTGGAGAAACGCCCGTGACCTGCTTGAGCCGGTCATAGAGCTGCTGCGCCCCATACCGCCGCTGGCCTGGATACCGCTGGCCATGCTGTGGTTTGGGCTCGGCTTCAAGCCGGCAGTATTCCTGATCTGGCTGGGCTCCTTTTTCCCAATCCTGCTCAATACGGTACTTGGTATGGAGGGCACTCCCCACAAACTGATAGAGGTGGCCAAAACACTGGGCGCCGGACCCTGGCAGATCCTGTTTAAAGTCGGCCTGCCGTCGGCAACACCCTCCATCATGGCAGGCCTGCGCATCGGCATCGGAATAGGATGGATGTGCCTGGTCGCGGCTGAGTTAACTGGATCCAACTCCGGCCTCGGCTACATGATAATGTATTACTACTCCACAATGGAGGCCTCAAAGACTGTTGCAGGCATGCTGATGATCGGCATTGTAGGTTTCCTGATGTTCATCGGACTTAAGAAACTCGAGGATAGAATCCTTTTCTGGAAAACGTCATGAGCGAAAAGAAGCTTATTCTCGACTGCGTCAGCAAGACTTTCGTGGAAAAGAAGGGGGGAAAGTCCACTATCGCTTTGCGCGACTTTACCCTGGAAATAGACGAGGGCGAGTTTGTCTGCCTGGTTGGACCCTCCGGGTGCGGCAAGACTACATTGCTCAAGCTGGTAGCCGGCCTGGAGCAGGTCAGTTCCGGAGCCATCTATATCGACGGCAACCTTATAACCGGGCCGGGAAGTGAAAGAGGACTGGTCTTCCAGGATTTCGCGCTTTTCCCCTGGAGGGATGTCAGAGATAATGTGGCTTTCGGGCCGGAAGTTCTCAAAGTGCCTCTGGCAGAGCGTATGCGGATCGCTGAACACTGCATAGACCTGGTTGGACTTGCCGGCAGTATTCATAAGTATCCTTCCGAGCTTTCCGGGGGTATGAAACAGCGGGTGGCCATCGCGCGCGCTCTGGCAAATAACCCGCAGCTTCTACTGATGGACGAGCCGTTCGGCTCTCTCGATGCCCAAACGCGCCATCTAATGCAAAAAGAACTGCTGAGCATCTGGAATATAGACAGAAAAGCAGTTATCTTCGTCACTCACAGCGTCGAAGAGGCAGTTTACTTGGGCGAGAGAGTAGTAGTCATGAGCTCCAGCCCCGGCTCGGTGAAAAACATCTATCCCATAGATCTGGGCTATCCCCGCCGGCTGACCGATGCTGCTTTTATCGCACTGAGAGAAAGAATAACGGCGGACATCGCCGAGGAAGTGGGTTGACAGCATAAAGATGAGCCTGAATAATCAGCTGCTGCAGAAAAAAGATGCAATATTGCGCAAATGGCTGTGCATGATATATGAGCCTTTCGGGCCGAGCGTTTCCCTGCCCCGGGCTGAAGATGGCGACAGGTTCACCGACCCCGTTGGCTATACCATATCCAGAAATGCAGCTTTCATTTTAAATGCATTGATTCAAGGCGACGATCCGGAAACTTCACGGGTCTACCTGGAAAGAATCATTAAGATCAGGGCCGTGCAGGACCTCACCCCGGCGCAGGCGACAAGTTTCATGTCAGATCTTAAAACGGTCATAAGAAGCCAGGTCACCAATCAGACCATGAAGCTCCAACCAGCAGAAGAGGTTAGCGAACTGGACAAGAGAATCGACCGCCTGGGACATATCGCAGACGAGATTTATATAGAAAAGAAAAGACAGATTCGCGAACTTGCAATCAAGCACACAAAAAAGGACAATAATTTCAGGGCCAGGATAACCGGTACACGCGGAATATGAGACAGGTGATGAAAATAATCTGGCCGCTTATCGCTGTTATCGCTGTTATTTTAATAGCGGTTGTCAGTGTTGTCGTGCCGGCGTCGCAGCTGGTATTCGGCGTGATCGTACCCTATGTAGCGATCACAGCGTTCATGGCAGGCTTCATTTACAGGGTGGTCAGATGGGCCAACTCGCCCGTACCATTCAATATCCCGACAACCTGCGGACAGGAAGCATCTCTGGACTGGATAAAAAGCGATAGAATCGAAAGCCCTGCCAGCAACTGGGGCATAGCCGGACGTATGGCTATGGAGATACTCTTCTTCCGCTCGCTTTTCCGCAACAGCAGCATGGAAAAGGTCGACGGGCGGAGGCTGGTCTACGGCGGCAACCGCTGGCTCTGGCTGGGCGGCCTGGCCTTTCACTGGGCGCTGCTGATCATACTTCTGCGCCACCTGCGTTTCTTCACCGAGCCTGTCTTCCCTCCCTCCATATGGCTGGCTTCGCTGGATGGGATATTTCAACTGGCGCTGCCAACCCTCTTCATCACGGACTTCATAATTCTTGCGGCTGTGTCGTACCTTCTGATAAGACGCCTCGCCTCCGAGCGGATCAGATACATATCCCTTGCATCCGACTATCTGGCGCTTTTTTTGATCCTGGCGGTAGCGGTATCCGGCGTCCTGATGCGCTCATTTTTTAAAGTTGACCTGGTGGCGGTCAAGGAGCTGGCTGTCAGCGTGATAACCTTCAGGCCGGCAGTACCTGCGGGGATTGGGCTTCCCTTCTATATTCACCTGCTGCTTGTCTGCGTATTAATCGCC
Source organism: Dehalococcoidia bacterium (assembly GCA_041650115.1). Lineage (GTDB taxonomy): Bacteria > Chloroflexota > Dehalococcoidia > GIF9 > UBA5629 > CAIMUM01. Next base: position 3,323 of record JBAZLT010000143.1, read on the forward strand.
TATTTCCCCTTCAGCAAAATGATGCATATCGCCGGCGTACTGCTCAGCCCCACACGTAACTCAAAGAATGACAATCGCAGTGTCAGGTACGTGAATCCCTGGGACCACCCGGTCAGGGTCCATACCTATGCCGAATACGAGGACGATTTCAGGCAGCCGATGATCAAAGCAGGTATTCCCGTCGATGCGGATGTTTCTGCGGGGAGCAGCGATGGCGGATAAGTTAAGAAAGCCGGAAGAGATGGCGGCAGTCGATTACCATCCTGCCCGACATGACTGGATGGACCCGTCCGTCGAATACACCAGGGGCTCTTACTGCTACGCCGCCCCGCTGAAGAACCAGGAGCAATTACAGCTTCCCAATCCGCGTCAGTGGAACCCGCTGGATGCCGACTGGAAACTGCCCCCGGACTTTAAACAGATTATTTTAAGTGGCATGAAGGATAGGCTGGGGAAATACCGCTCCTGGAAGCTATTTCTTGATATTTGCGTGCGCTGCGGCGCCTGCGCGGACAAGTGCCACTATTACATAGGATCGGGTGACCCTAAAAACATGCCTGTAATGAGGGCTGAACTGCTGCGCTCGGTATACCGCCGCTATTTTACCGTGGGAGGCAGGCTTTTCGGCAAGCTGGCGGGCGCCAGGGAGCTGGACGAGAGGATCATCAAAGAATGGTACTATTACTTCTATCAGTGCTCGGAGTGCCGTCGCTGCTCCGTCTTCTGCCCTTACGGCATCGACACCTGCGAGATCACCATGATGGGGCGTGAGCTGCTTAACCTGCTGGGCTGCTCAACAGAATGGGTGGTGAGCCCAGCCTCCAATTCATTCCGGACCGGCAACCACCTGGGTATCCCACCGCATGCCATGAAGCAGAGCCTTGAATCGGCACAGGATGACATCAAGTCCATCACCGGAATTGAAGTGAATATACCTATCAATAAAAAAGGAGCGGAGATTCTTTTCGTCACTCCATCCGCTGATTACTTCGCCAGTCCGGCATGGTACACGTTAATGGGATATCTGATGCTGTTCCATGAGATTGGCCTGGATTATACCTTCAGTACCTATGCCTCCGAGGGGGGAGATTTCGGCCTTTTCCACTCGGCCGATCTGGCAAAAAGCCTGAACGCCAAAATCTATGCTGAAGCCGAGCGGCTCAAGGTCAAGTGGATACTGGGAGGGGAGTGCGGTCATATGTGGCGTGTCATACATCAATATATGGATACATTCAACGGCCCTCCCGATTTCCTGGAGCAGCCGGTCTCCCCCGTGACCGGCACAAAATTCGATAATACCCGATCGACAAAGATGGTCCATATCTGCGAGTTCACTGCAGACCTGATACACAATAGCAAGCTGAAACTGGAGCCGGGACGCAATGACAAATGGAAGGTGACCTATCATGATTCATGCAATCCCGCACGCTCCATGGGTTTGCTCGAGGAGCCCCGCTACATCATCAACCATATCTGCAACCATTTTTACGAAATGCCGGAGAATACTATCAGGGAACGCACTTTCTGCTGCGGCAGCGGCGCAGGACTCGGCTCCGACGAGAATATGGAGATGCGCCTGCGCGGCGGTTATCCCAGGGCCAACGCGGTACAGTATGTGCAGGAAAAGCACGGCGTGAACGTATTGGCCTGCATCTGCGCCATAGACAAGGCGTCATTTCCGCCACTGCTGGAATACTGGGTACCCGGCGTAGAAACGGCCGGCATACACGAACTCCTCGGCAATGCTCTCATCATGCGGGGGGAGAAACCCAGGGAGGCGGACCTGAGGGGAGAACCACTAGTCGTAAATACGGCTCCAGAGGATAGTGCGCAAGATGTATGATAAGGGCAAGATAATCGGGGGACTGGCTGTTTTCCTGTGCCTGGCCAGCTTCCCGGCCTGGTACATGGCTGCCGGCGGAA
>JBAZLT010000144.1:0-5234 GCA_041650115.1 Dehalococcoidia bacterium
GGTCGAGCGGATTATTCTGGGCCACGAGAAAAGTGATCGATTTCTCACCCCTGCGCCCGCTCCGTCCGGCCTGCTGCCACGTGCTGGCGATGCTGCCCGGATAGCCGGTCAGCACCGTGGCATCCAGCCCGCCGATATCTATCCCCAGCTCAAGGGCGCTGGTGGCCACCGCTCCCAGCAACTCCCCCGAAAACAGCTCCCTTTCAATCTCCCGACGGTCGGAAGCCAAATACCCGGCCCTGTACGGTCTGATCTTTTCCCCCAGCGGGCTGCCGAGCAGGTCGCGGCTGTATACATAGATAAGCTCGGTCAAGCGGCGTGTAGAGGCAAAGGCCAGAGTGCGCACCTGCCTGCGTATAAGCTCTGTTAAAAGATGGGTAACCTCGCTATTAGCGCTGCGCCGCAGGCTGCGCGCCTCGTCAACGATAGGCGGATTCCAGAAGACGAATGCTTTGCCCCCATAAGGGGCGCCATCACCGTCCACAACATCAAATGGCAGGCCCGCCAGGCCCTCGGCATGTTGCCCCGGATTGGCAATAGTTGCCGAACAGAACACAAATTGTGGCCTGCTGCCGTAATGAGCACAGATCCTTCTCAGCCTGCGCAGAACGCAGGCCACGTGTGAACCGAACACTCCGCGGTATATATGCGCCTCGTCAACCACCACATATTTCAGGCGCTTGAAGAACCTGTCCCACGACTTATGATTGGGCAGGATGCCGGCGTGCAGCATATCAGGATTTGTGAGCACAATACGTGCTCTTTTTCTGATACCGGCGCGCTCTTCGCCGGGCGTATCCCCATCGTATGTCGCACATTCCCAGGGGAGGTTGATGGCGCCGCCAGCCAGCCAGGTCAGTCCGCGCAGCTGGTCCTGGGACAGTGCCTTGGTGGGAAAAAGGTAGAGGGCGCGGGCATAGGGCTCCTCCAGCATGGTATTGAGCACGGGGATGTTGTAGCAGAGGGTCTTGCCGCTGGCGCTGGGCGTTGCAACCATCACATTTATACCCAGCCTTATTTTGTTAATAGCCTCGGCCTGATGTGAATAGAGTGTGCTCAGGTCGAGCTTGTCGAGCTGCTCCTGCAGCACGGGATGAAACGGTTTATCGGGCCACCCGGGGCGCGCATCTCGCGGAGGGATATATTGAACATGGACGATCTGGTCCTTGTACTCGGGATCGTTCTTAAGGTAATCGAGGAATGCAGAGGTATCCATGCGTCAATTATACTGCCCCGGGGATTCACGACCTGATTCAATAGATCTCGATTTCTTTCTCCACGATCTCAACCGATGGATAATCGTGATCAATCAGGCTGATGGCCGCGCTGATGACCTCGTCAACACGGTTATTGTGGTTGGAAACGCAGGCTAATCCGATGGTGGCCATCTGCCACAGGTCATGGTCATCGACCTCGGCGATGGAGATATTGAACTGTTTCTGCAGGCGTATTACCAGGGATTTAACGATACTTCTTTTATCCTTGAGAGACCTGCTCCCCGGGATATGGATCTTTAATTTGCAGACGCCTACTTTCACTGAAGACCGCTCTGCCGCCCCGCAGCTATCGATATATGGAGGCTCCCGCGGGAGACTGCGGGAGCAATATGTTTAACGTTCCGGTTTGGACGACGCGTAACAGCTGCTGCAGTAAACCGGACGTTCCTGTCTCGGCTCAAAGGGTACTTCGCACTCGGCACCGCACCTTGCGCAGGTGGCTTTGAACATCTGCCTGGCTTTGCCGGCACCGCCTGAGCGGGACTGTTTCCTGCTGGTCCTGCAATCAGGGCAGCGCTTGGGCTCGTTCTGAAGTCCTTTCGACTGATAGAATTCCTGCTCGCCTATGGTGAATACAAATGATCCACCGCATTCAGCGCAGGTAAGATTTTTGTCCGTTAGGGCCATTGATGCCTCCTTAGTTGATAATAACTATGCACCATGGATATTGACGGGTCTGTATGGCCCAGGACCTCTTGAAACACACGCTGGGAGTCTTAATCCCGGCAATATGGTCTCCCGATTTTAAGAGGCAGCCAGCTTAAGACTCACCATCAACCAGGGTTTGCATACTCGCAATAGTGTAGATTATAATTTTCTGCAAGTCAAGGCCTTTTTGTAGAATCAAGAACTGAGGATGGTAATATACCATTGGACTACGAATACGATAAACAACCCTTGGTGCGCAGCGTCATCAGCATTGTTGCCTGCCTGCTCGTCGGGTTAACGCTCATATTTGCAGGCGGCGGCAAGCTCGCCAATCTCGGCCAGATCCCCGGGCAGACGGAATTCCTCGACAGGATTATCCCTGACTTTCTGCTGACGCCGGAGTTCGCCCGCTTCATCGGCCTGGTTTTCATACCGTGGATCCTGCCGGCGGGTGAAGTTTTGCTCGGGCTTCTTCTTGTGATAGGAATATGGCCCCGACTTATGGCCATACTTGTTCTGCCGCTGGTGCTGGGCTTTATGGCCAACAACTCCTACATGATTTCACAGGGTCTGGAAGAATATCCGCAATGCGAGTGTTTCGGCATCTGGGAGCAATGGTTTGGTGGGTTGACCCCAATTCAATCGATGTACTATGATGTGGCCCTCTTCATCCTGGCGGTTATTATTATAATAGTGCACCCGGGATCGTTCTTCTCTCATCAGGTATGGATGAATAAAATAATGTCCAGGGATAAGTTTTAATCCTCAGATTCCGCTCCTCAAGCCAGGAGGTACTACTGCAATGTTTTCAAATCTGCATTTTCGCCAGGTAAAATTATATGCGCTGGGCTTAATCCTAACCGCTGCTTTGTCGGGATGCGGCGGTCAACCGGCCTCACAACCCGTCCAGGTGCCTCCTGAACCGGTCAACAATCCACCCGTCATCACCGACCTGCATGCCGACACTGCGATAATTCAGCCCCTGGGCACATCGAATATCCTCTGCACAGCCACCGATCCCGATGGAGATCATCTCACGTACCGTTGGATCACCAGCGGCGGTACGGTCGACAGCAGCGGTACCTCCGCAACTTGGACGGCTCCAGAGAACCCCGGCAGCTACCTGATTACTGTCGTGGTCAGCGATGGAAAGGGCGGGGCTATCTCCCATGACATCACCGTCAGCGTGCCGGAAAAGCCAAACAATCCGCCCTCGATTACTGCCATAAAATTCACCAGGCCTAACCACATGCCGGTCACAGTGAAAGCTAATGCCTCTGCCGAGGAACTGAAAAAGACTCCCGAGCTGGTCATCCGCAAATATGAGACAGCGCTCGTGGAGTGCGTTGCGGGAGACCAGGATAAAGACCAGCTGACCTATATCTGGAGGGCTACCGGTGGAAAAATCATAGGCAGCGGCCCTAATATACAGTGGCTGGCCGCCGGGGACCCCGGCACATATACCATCAATTGCGAGGTCTCCGACGGAAAGGAAGGAACCAGCTCCTTCACCATCACTATCAGCGTGCATTGCTGCAGCGGTTAGCTCGGCCGGTCATACATTTGACAGACGTATATCACCCCACACGCCCAGGTTGCTGCCCGCGATCACCACGATTCCGTTAACCCCTTTAATCCTGCGGCCGATCTCAAGTGCGGCATCCACATCATCCCCACTTTTCACCGCGTTGCCCACCGCCGTGGCCGCGGCATCGGCCAGCGCCGCAGACGGCGCAACGACAACCGCCGCATCCGCTACACCCAGGCTGAGCGAAGGCCCGACTCTCCCTGACGATGTGCAAATCCCCAGCGGCGTTCGGTCAGGCACAACTTCGATAGCCAGCTTGCCCGAAAACACCGACTCGCCGGCGTAAATGGCCACCACCCTTATTCTATCAACCTTAAGATAGATATCTCCGCCGTTCTCCACGATTATTTCGGCTGATGAATGCAATAGCTTCTCCCCTACCATCTGCGCGACGGCGCCGGCCACGGCTGCCATGGGCCCGACTTTCGCCATCCGCGCGGCCTGTTGCATCCTTTGTACAACCTCCGGCGCATGTCTGTCGACGGGCAGGGGCTCCAGGCTATGCAGGAAAATGGGATGTTCGCTGATATACCTTTCCAGCGGGCCCCTCACCTCATTGATAGCAGCCACAGCTTCAGCGCTGAGGTCCCTGGAGGCACGTATATAGAGGTCCGTTTCCTTTACCGCGGCCTTAAAGGAAACAAGGTCCCGGTCCTTTATATCGTGGCGGTAGGTGCGCTGCTCGTACATGCCATCCCCGGGCGCACCTTCAGATGCGCCCCTGCAATGAGCCCCTGGTTACGGATTTTCAGACCCGCCCTCTCAGAATTTAAGCTCCATGGCCCTGGGCGGGCAGGCCCTTACGCAGAGCTCACATACTATACATTTCGAGTTATCGAACAGTACTTTGCGCGTCTTCTCCTCCAGCCTGAATGCCCTGGTCGGGCACATGGCTACGCATGCTCCGCAATGGGTGCACCTTTCGTCGTTGCGCCACACGTCCTGGCTGAGGTACTGGATCTCAAGCCCGGCCTCACGCAGGTATTTGATGCCGCGGTTATAGTCTTTCTGCTCGCCCGTCAGCTCCATGATCATCAGGCCTTCCTCACCCGGAGAAATGGAGGCCTTGAGGATATTGAAATCAAGACCGAACTCCCTGATGAGGCCGCTGACGATGGGCTTATCGATGGTCTGCTGCGGAAAATGCAGTACGATTTTCTTTGCTACCTTCATAATCTTTGCCTCCTTCAGGGTATCGGCCTTTCTTCGAGCGCTTTGATTTTAACGCCGGATTCCACCCCGGGCAGCGGCGCAACCGGCTCACTCAGCAGGAACCGGCCGCTGCTGATCCATTGCTTGAGAGTGGATGCTATCTCCATAGCTCCCGGATAGCTCGACAGCGAGGCTGTCGGTATCTGTTTGCCGCCGACGTCGATCTTCCCTGATTTCAGCTCGGCATAGCTGACCTCGGCCAGTACATCCGGCTTTCTGTTGGGATAGGCATCTGAATAGTCCACGACCGGCGCGAGGATATCAGCGTCGGTCACCAGAGTGTACATCAGTATCTCCTCATTCAAAATGGGAATGGGGACACCTATGCCCACGGTTAATGTTGCGCCATAACCGAGGAAACTGGTGCCCACCAGCCATTTGGGACTCATCTGCTTGAGGTCGCCGATGACCGCCAGGGTGCCGGCGCCGCGCGTGGGCACTCCCTTCTCCGTGCGGGGTGCGGACGGATTATGCTGTGTTCCGTGCCAGGCAACGTAACCGGTGCCGCC
>JBAZLT010000145.1:0-5223 GCA_041650115.1 Dehalococcoidia bacterium
TGAAGCGCGGCATTATCAGGCGCTACGGCGCGTCCATCAACCATCGCAATGCGGGATTCCGGGCCAACGCCATGACGTGCTGGAAAGTCCCCGCCGGGAGTGTGCAAAAAATAGGACGCCTGCTGGCCGGCGACAGGCATGTCAGTCACTGCTACGAGAGGGCGGTCACCGGTTCGTGGCGCTACAACCTGTTCGCCATGGTGCATAGCCGCGACAGAAATACCTGCCTTGAAATAATCGACAAAATGGCAGCGCGGACAGGTCTGACAGATCGCGTCGTGCTGTTCAGCATCAAAGAATTTAAAAAAACGAGAATAATATACAGGGTTTAAACAGGCGATGGCGAAGTATTATCCGGTATACCTCAACCTGCAAGGCAGGAAATGCCTTGTTGCGGGCGGGGGCGGAGTCGCGTTGCGCAAGGTAACTGCACTGCTGGAGCATGGCGCAGAGGTGACCGTCGTCAGTCCGCGGCTCTGCGCCGGCCTGCGCGGGCTTGCAGAGGAGGGCCTGATTAAAACCATCCACAGGCCTTATCGCACCGGTGATATGAAGGGGGCATCTGTTGCCGTCGTCGCCACCAGCAACCGCAGAATCAACCGCAGCGCGGCTGAGGAAGCAGTAAAGCTCAAGGTGCCCGTCAACGTGGTGGACGACCCCCTGCTGTCCGATTTCATCGTCCCCTCCGTACTGCGCAGGGGGGACCTGTCCATTGCAGTCTCGACCTCGGCCAAAAGCCCCGCTCTGGCGCGTAAGATCCGCGCCAGGCTGGAAGATGAATTCGGAGAAGAATATGCGTCGCTGGTCACGGTAATCGAAAAGGCGCGTAGCTACATCAAGAAGCAGGGTTTGAAGGTCGGCAGCAACGACTGGCAAAAGGCTCTCGATATCGATTCTATGATCGCACTTATCAGGGAAGACAGGAGCCAGGAGGCGCAGGAAGTTCTGATAAGGAAACTCACAAAATATGCCAAATGATGTTATAGAAGGAAGCTGCCAATGTACGTTAGCCTGGCCGGCATAAATCACCGCACGGCACCGGTGGAGGTGCGCGAAAAGGCTGCCATCGGAGCGGACAGCCTGCCTGCGTATCTTCATCTTGTGCGGAGGAATTTGCAGCACGGCGTAATACTTTCTACGTGCAACCGCACGGAGGTTTATGCCACCGGCAGTCAGGCTGCGGACCTGGAACGAGCCTGCATCGACTTTCTGGGTAAAAGCATGGGGTTAACCGAGAGCACCGCCCCTTATCTCTACGTGATGAGCGACAGGGTGGCCATGGAACATCTTCTCGAGGTTTCCTGCGGCCTGGACTCCATGGTAATCGGCGAGTACGAGGTGCTGGGGCAGGTAGGCCAGGCGCTGGCGGCGGCGGAAAAATCGGGCACGCTTAACCTTCCCCTGCGGCATATCTTCGAAAGCGCTGTCAGCACGGGCAGGAGGGCGCGTAATGAGACCGGTATCAGCAGAAATCCGCTGTCCATCAGCTCCATCGCGGTCAACAAGGCTCTGGACATCGTAAATGACATCGGCCGATGCAAGATCGTTATCATAGGAGCGGGCGAGGCAGGCAGGCTTGCACTGAGGGTAGCCGGCAGCAGGGGCGCAACCGACATCGCAGTTGCCAGCAGAACGCTGGAGCGCGCGGTGCGCATAACGGGCAGTTGCGGCGGACGTCCCATCGGCCCTGATATGGTATCTGAAGAGCTGCGTAACGCAGACATCGTTATCACGTGCGCAACATCACCCCACCCCGTGCTGCGCCACAGGCAGGTAAGCGAAGCCATGAACTCGAGGCCGCAGATTCCGCTGATCATCATCGACATCGCGCTGCCGCGTAATGTCGATCCGGAGGTCGGCAGCATCGACAATGTGCATCTCTACAATATCGACGACCTCAGTGAACTGGCCGATAACCACCGCCAGGAAAGGGAATCGGAGGTTGCAGCCGTTAAAGGCATCATAACAGAAGAGATAGAAATACTCATGAAATGGTGGCTTGCTTACAGCTCCCGCCCGGTTATCAAGTCGCTGATGGCCAGGGCCGAGAAGATCCGCGCATCTCAGTATCAAAACTCTCTGAAAAAAATGGCCTCCATCTCCGAGGAGGATAAAATGCAGGTCGACCTGCTGACCAGGTCGATCGTGGACAAGATATTGAGGGACCCCATATTGTACCTCAAGGAAGGCGGAGGGGCAGAAAGAATAGAAATGATCAAACACCTGTTTGGACTGGGAGACGGCAAGGACCTGTGAATAACAAGCTTATAATCGGCTCGCGGGGCAGCAGGCTGGCCATGATCCAGGCGGAGACGGTGGCCGGCGAGATACGGCGCTGCCGTCCAAATTGCGAGATAGAGATTCGCAAGATCGTAACAGAGGGCGACCGTAACCGGAGCGCGAGCATCGATGCGTCCGGCGATACGGGCATCTTCGTTAAAGCGCTGGAGGACGCGCTCTTAGACAGCGCCATCGATATAGCTGTGCACAGCCTCAAGGATATGCCGACTGTGCTCCCTCCGCAGCTGTACCTGGCTGCCGTGACGCAGCGCCTGGACCCCCGCGATGCGCTGGTGGCCTGTTCCCCGCTGGCTGAACTGAACCCCGGTTCAAAGATCGGCACGGGCAGCCTGCGGCGCGCGGCACAACTCAAACACATCAGGTCCGATCTGGAGGTCTGCAGTATCCGCGGAAATGTGGACAGCCGCCTGCGGCGTGTCAGCTCCGGTCAACTGGACGGTGTAATCGTTGCCGCAGCGGCACTGCTCAGGCTTGGCTGGAGTGATAAAATTACCGGGTACCTTCCCCTTGAATTATTCCTGCCGGCCGTCGGCCAGGGCGCGCTGGCTGTCGAGGCCAGGGAGGGTGATGGCAGAGTGAAGGAGATCATCGAGCCGATCAACCATTTGCCCACGTGGCAGTCCGTGACTGCCGAACGATTTTTCCTGCACACGGTGGAAGGCGGCTGCCGAGCTCCCATAGCGGCACTGGCCACGGTGAATGGTAATATCCTGGAGATTCAGGCCATGGTATCGGACAGGGAAGGGGATGTCATCATGAGAGATACTTATACAGGTCCGGCAATACTGCCCAGGGAAGCCGGCGAAGAGCTGGCGCGCCGCATGTTGAAGGCGGGCGCCGCCAGCCTGATCAGGGATGCGAGATGCCACTGAAGAAAGGAACGGTCTTCCTGGTCGGCGCCGGCCCGGGCGATCCCGGCCTGTTCACACTCAAGGGCGTTGAATGCCTGGCGAAAGCCGACGCGGTCGTTCATGATCACCTGATCAGCGACCTCATTCTCAACCATGCGCCGGCGGCGGCCGATAAAATTTACGTCGGCAAAAGGGGGGGAAGCCACCATGTCGAGCAGGACGAGATCAACCGTCTCCTGATCAGCCTGGCCCGCAGCGGAAAAACGGTGGTGCGGCTCAAAGGCGGCGACCCTTATATACTGGGCAGAGGGGGAGAAGAGGCCGCCGCGCTCAGGGACGCAGGCATCCCTTACGAAGTCATACCCGGCATCACTTCTGCGGTGGCTGTGCCGGCCTATGCCGGAATCCCGGTCACGCAGCGTGGACTCTCATCTTCATTGACCATACTCACCGGCCATGAAGATCCCACCAAGCGAGGTTCCCATATCCGCTGGGATATGCTGGCCGGTTCGGGCAGCACACTGGTGATCCTGATGGGTATGCAGAACCTGCGCCCCATAACAGCGCTTCTCCTGAAGCACGGCATGAAGCCGGGCACACCGGTGGCAGTTATCAGGGACGGCACTTTAGCGACGCAGTTCACGGTCACCGGCACACTTAAGAATATCGCTCAAAAAGCTGATGAGGCCGGCATGACGGCGCCGGCCGTCATCGTCATCGGCCGTGTGGTGGAGATGCGGCGGCGACTGATCTGGTTCGAGACCTTCCCCCTTTTCGGCAAACGTGTGTTGGTCACGCGCGCAGGCAGTCAGGCCGGCGGGCTGGAAAAACTGCTCTTACAGCGCGGCGCACAGCCCGTGCGTTTCTCCTCCATCGAAATACAACCCATCAGATCAACACAAAAACTGGACGGGTGTATCAACCATTTGAACGAGTATGACTGGCTGGCCTTTACCAGCGCCAACGGTGTTCAGGCTTTCTTCCAGCGCATGCAAGAGATGCAGAAAGATTCCCGTTCGCTGGCCGGACTGACCATAGGCGCCATCGGTCCCATGACGGCGAGGGCGCTCGATGCATACGGCCTCACGGCGGACTATGTTCCCTCGGTCCATACCGGTGAAGGATTTCTCAAAGACCTTAAAAAGACGGCGATAAAGGGAAAACGCTTCCTGCTGCCCCGCGCCGACATAGCCGACGATGAGATCACAGATGGGCTGAAAAAGCTGGGCGCCTGCGTGCACGAGGTCGCTGTATACCATACGGTAAGGCCCCGCGGCAATCCGGCACGGCTGAAGGACCTGCTGCAGCCCGGCAATCTGGATGTAATCACTTTCACCAGCTCATCGACCGTGACCAACCTGCTGGCAAGTCTGAGCGATAAAGAGATCAGGCAGATCAACGTAAAAATAGCCTGCATCGGACCGAAGACCGCTGAGACAGCCCGTAAAGCAGGGCTGAAAGTGCATATACTTGCCAGGGAGCAGACGATGGTGGGATTGATCGAGGCAATGGAAGGATACTTCCGCAAGGAGGGCTGAATGTCCATATATCCGGAATTACGTATGCGTCGGCTGAGAAAGAGCCCTGCGCTGAGGTCGTTGGTGAGGGAAAGCCAGCCGGACCCCGGCGACCTGGTCTTCCCGCTTTTTGTGGTGGAAGGCAAAGGCATCAAGAAGGAGATAGATGCCATGCCGGGCATCTATCATTTTTCGGTGGATAAGCTTGCCGCAGAGATCGACGAACTGGCCGGGCTCAAAGTGCCCGCTGTGTTACTCTTCGGCGTCGTGAACCATAAGGATGAGAGAGGTTCGGCCGCACTTGATCCCGAGGGCGTGATCCAGCGGGCTGTGGGGGCCATCAAGAAGACCGCTCCCCAGATGATAGTCATTACCGATATCTGCCTCTGCGAATATACCGACCATGGCCACTGCGGGTTGATAGTCAACGGCGAGGTCGATAACGACAGCACGCTCCCGCTGCTGGGCTCCATGGCCCTCTCTCATACTTCAGCAGGCGCAGATATGGTCGCCCCTTCAGATATGATGGACGGGCGCGTGTCGGCGATCAGAAA
>JBAZLT010000146.1:0-5146 GCA_041650115.1 Dehalococcoidia bacterium
CAAGACCTTGATAACGGGCAAGCCGCAGCTGGTGCTGCTGGGTAACGGTGACCGTGTCTGGGGCGGAGCTCAGGACTCCGAGGTCATGTTTTCCTGCCCGGCAAATAAACTGGATTTATTGGTCAAAGGACTGGAAGCGACTCATAAAGCAGGTTTGAGATATCCGGTTCCCAGCTACATGAACTACTCTCCCGGATTCCAGGAATCTTTTGAAAAAGAAGCCATAAAGAGGGCGGGTGGAACTATCGCCAAAAAATAAGAAGGTAAACCTGCGTACTCAAGCATAACCGAGGAGATGGGTTATCAGTATCCTCAGTCCGATGCCGATAAGTATGATCCCTCCAATAGCCTCCGCCCACCTACCGATAAGATCTCCCGCTTTTTTACCCAGCAGGAAACCGACAATGGTTGCCATGAAGGCGACCGCTCCTATGACGGCGCCGGCCAGGACGATGTTCACCTCGATAAAAGCCAGCGACAGCCCAACGGCCAGCGCATCGATGCTGGTGGCGATCGCCAGTGTGAGCAGCATCCATCCCCTGGTGACATCGGTCGTTTTTTCATGTTCTTTTTTATGATGGAAGGACTCCCAGATCATCCTTCCACCGACGATCGCAAGCAATGCGAATGCCACGAAATGGTCATAAGCGGCAATGAACTTTACCACGGTCTGGCCGGCCAGCCAGCCCAGGACGGGCATAAGCGCCTGGAAAAGGCCAAACATCGCCGCCATCCGAAGCACCTGCAGTCTGGAGGGGTTTTTTGCGGTAACGCTGGCGCTGAGGGCTACAGCAAAGCAGTCTGCGGACAGCCCAATGGCTATGAGTATAAGTGATAGAAAGTCGGAGCCGTTCATCAGCAATTGGCCCGCTTATTCTTGTTCCAGAGCCTTTATTTTGTCAACCAGATATTTAAAAGTTTCGGGGGCAACTCTGTCCAGTCTGGCAATACCTGTGCCAAGCCCGTCGGAAGGAATTACCACCGTCTTACCCGGCGGTATTTGATTGAAGGCCTCATCGATTATCCGCCTGTTCATTTCGTATTCATCGTCAGAGAAGAAAATACCCGGTTCCTTAAGCGTGGGGATGCCGACGGCATTCGGCTCCCCCCGCATTTCACCGGCCTGGCCCCCGTAGCCTACATGAATGGTGTTATCCCCGAAAAGATAGACTTTATCCGGATTTGCCCTCAAGTCCTCTCTGCTGATGAATTTCTGATACTCTATTTTCATCTTAGTTTTCTGATTACCGGATTCGTTACCAATAAAAATGCTTGCAGAGGACTGCAGGATGGGTAAACAGCGCTCATTTGCCGTACCAGCGCTGGCCTTTTATCAGTCCCCGCACGTAACCGGCCTGCCCCACGTGCTGGATATCCTGTATATTGGCGATGATGCGTAAATAGACAGGCTTTTTCATGCCGGGCACGACCGAGAATGGATATTCCTTGGACAGCTCATGCTCGGTGAGACGTTCCAGATATTGCAGGGTCACTTCCATTACCGCGCGGTGGTAATCCAGCAGCGTACGCACATCCGGTATTTTCAAGGCATCAACTTCCGCATCAGTATGGCGGTAACCGGTATTCTGAGGATCGGGGGGCATGTTGAATTTCCTATGCCACCTGTCTTTAATCCAGAGCTGCTCTCCCAGAATCACATCGCCGACCGTCCTGTCCATGCTCCGTGTCGCATGCCAGCACAACCAGCCAATGGGATTGGCGCCGGTAGCCGGCCGCTTATGCAGGTCATCCGTATTCAGGCCGTCAAGCACCTGCTCAATTTCTGTAGTTGTACGCTTATAAATATCGATTATCAATTGTTGCCATTGCATAGCGGCCTCCCACCGCTGATTTTCTTAATATAAACGATAAAATCGGCGGGCATTAATGTTAAGATTGATATAATTATATTCTGTAAGGGGAAATATCTGTTAATATACTCGTCAGGGAAGAATAAATGACAACCGGCAGTGGAAAAAGCGGGCCCGCGCCATCCGACAGCAAGCTGATGGGAAGCAAGATTGCACTTGCGTCCATATTTAATAGCGCTGGAACAGGTATCCTGCTCATCGATAGTAGAACACTGACGGTACTTGAAATCAATCAGACCGCTGCAGTAATTATCGGAAGGGCCAGAGAGGATGTAACCGGCAGGGTCTGCCAGTCTTTCATCTGTCCTGCCGCGGCGGGTGAGTGTCCGGTCAAAGACCTGAAGCAGAATATCGATAATTCCGAATCGCAAATCATCTGTGCGGACGGGGAACGAAAAAATATTTTAAAAACCATATCGCTGATTAAAATCGATAAACGACCGTGTTACCTGGAAAGCTTTAGCGACATCACCCAGCACATTCATCATGCCGACGCGTTGCGTCAGAGCGAGCTGAAATTCCGCTTCCTGGCCGAAAATACCCACGATATCCTCTGGACGATGGACTTAAATCTGCACACGACCTATGTGAGCCCGTCGATCGAAAAAGCTCTGGGATTTACACCGGAAGAAAGGATGTATCAGGACATCACCCAGCAGCTGACACCGGAATCCCTGGCCAATGCACAGGAACTGCTGGTACAGGAGCTCGAATATGAGCAGTCAGAACAAGCCGATCCCGACAGGGTCCTGATTATCGAAACAGAATACTATCACCGAGACGGGTCAACTCTCTGGTTTGAGAACTCCATAACCAGCATCAGAGATGAAAAAGGCGTTCTCACAGGGTTGCAGGGAGTATCGCGTAATATAATGGAGCGCAAGCAACTGGAACAGAAGCTGAAGGAGATGGCAACCCACGATTACCTGACGGGATTGCCCAACAGGGCATTGCTGGATGACCGCTTCGCCGTGGCTGCAGCTCTGGCCCAGCGCAATAAGGAAAAACTCGCGGTGATGTCGCTGGACCTGGATAAATACAAGGCTATTAATGATACGCTTGGCCACGCAGCCGGCGATCAGGTGCTGAAAATTGTAAGTTCACGGCTTGCCAATATAATACGCGCCAGCGACACGATAGCCCGTGTTGGCGGTGACGAATTTGTACTGGTGATGCAGGAGACAAGCCAGCTGAAGGATGCCGTTGCCATAGCTCAAAAGATACTGGACTCTTTTAGAGAACCGCTGACAATCGATGGCCGCAGCGTGGATTTATCCACGAGCATCGGCATAGCCATCTTTCCCGACCATGGCCTGGACCTGCAGACACTGGTTAAAAAATCCGATGCCGCCATGTATTACGCCAAGGGACACGGCCGCAATCAATTCAAGCTATTCGATGACGATGACGTAAGCATCGGCGCGGATCATAAAAGCGAGTAATCAAAATTCGGGCCAGGGAGGTAAGCATATGCCCAGGAACAGCCGCCCCATAACGCAAGACAACCGTGGCGAAGATATACTAATCGATTGGCGCACCAGAGCCGTCACAGTAGTTCTATACGTCGTGCTCGTTGTTGCATTGCCAGCCGCAATTTCCACAGTTGTATATATAGCCAGTCGCGGATTCGGGGGACAGGGCATAATCATAGTTGCACTCTACATGCTGCTTGCGCTGGCTGCCGTTTTCAAAAACCTGGATTACCGGTTGCGCGCATCCGTCATACTCACAGCCAGCTATTTGATGGCTATATCCAATATGTTCAACTTCGGAATCACAGGAGCCGGACCACTGTATCTGCTGGCAGCTCCCATTTTAGCTTTACTGCTGACAGGGACACGCGCAGGCTGGATATGCACCTCCCTCAGCGCTGTCATCTACGGTATTTTCTTCTTTTTCGGATATACCGGCCTGCTGGCTGATTTGCTGCCGTTTAAATTCGATGCGCTGGAATGGCTGACCCGGGGTTTCACACTGATGATGCTGCTAATACTGATTGTAGCCCTGCTAATGCGCATGAACCGTTTCCTGCTCAAGGCCTTAAGGGCTGAGCAGCGGTCGGCGGCCGAGCTGGTGAAGACCTACGATGCCACACTGGAGGGCTGGGCGCACGCGCTGGAGCTGCGCGACATCGAGACGGCAGGACACTGCCACCGCGTCAGCGAGATAACGAAGCGGCTGGCCGGCGAGGCCAGTCTGGCCAACGGCGAACTGGATGACCTGCACCGGGGATCGCTGCTGCACGATATCGGCAAAATGGGCATACCCGACAGCATATTGCTCAAGCCGGGAAGGTTATCAGAAGAGGAATTCAGGCAAATGCAGGAACACACTACTTACGCCTATGACCTGCTTTCTCATATACCGTACCTGCTCAAGGCTCTGGATATACCGTACTGCCATCATGAGAAATGGGACGGCAGCGGCTACCCGCGCGGGCTCAAGGGAACTGATATACCGCTCTCGGCCCGCATCTTCGCGGTGGTTGATGTGTATGACGCGCTGATCTCAGACCGACCGTATCGTGAGGCCTGGCCTGAGGAGAAGGCGCTGGCATATATACAGGAGAGGTCCGGCAGTGAGTTCGACCCGGACGTGGTGGCAGCGTTCCTGAAGCTGGCCCGTGAAGAAACTGACTCACTGGACACAGTGTGATAGCAATATTACCTGTCTTCTAGAGTGATAAAGCGTTTACAATCAACGTGCGCTGAATTTTATTACTCTGTCGTAAACAAGTTCCGTATTGATGGGGCCCACCCTGGTGGACGGCTCCAGATATGCCCTGAACCCGATAAAGGCAGGCTCATCGAGACCAATCCCGAAAGCGCCCGGGCCGGTTGGCACGCTCACGCAGTTCTTTTCGTTGCCGCAGTTACGAACAAACTTACATACATACAAATATTTGGCCAGCGGATTATCCGGCAGGTATTGCTCGGCGCTGCCTGCGTACTCAGTGCTGTAAATGCCGGCCACACCGTTCCAGCCTTTTTCACCGTAGAAGTTGCAGTTGGCATAGGTGGCTTTGCCCGCGGCGGCATGATTGACACCATAGACAAGGACAAACTCGTCCGGATTATCACCCAGCTTTAAAGCGTCGCTGCGCAGGTAAACGGTGTCGCGGCTCTCTCCCGCCACATAGGTCTCAGTCTGAACTGCATCGTAAGACTCGGTAAGCCAGACACGTGTTCCCAGCTCCTGTGCAGCCAGTTTTTCGTACCTGGCCAATATGGCGGTTCGCAGATCCTCTAGCGCAGGCTGCAAATCCCACTCCGTTA
>JBAZLT010000147.1:0-5142 GCA_041650115.1 Dehalococcoidia bacterium
GACAACTCTGGCGCCGGTTAACGGCACCGGTCCTATCCCGTTATCTATGCTGACCGCCTGGGCGCCCGTTACAACCCAGCTCAAAACGGTATCCTTACCCTCCTCCACAATCGCCGGACTGACAGCAAAAGCCGCCACAACTGGTTTGCCGGTCGCCCAGAATGCAACCGGCGAATTCAAGCAGCCCGTGATCAGAATAAATACGAATGATAAAGCTATCAGCAGGTTTTTCATGATTCATTCTCCCGGAGTCAATTTGTCTCCGTCACAGAAGAATAACGAAATAAAGGGGCTTAAGTTTATCTGTCGCCGGCTCTACTCGGGAATTACGTAGCGAACAATCAGCTTCGCATTGCCCGCGCTTATATCAATGTAGTTGGCACTGCCCTGACCGCTTTGAATCGTGGTCGAACCTCCAAATCCTGGAGCGATATAGTCGCCGCGGCTGTAGTAATAATACTTTTCGAACTGCAGACGTATCTGAAATCGATCGCTGCCTTCATCGAGCTGCTTCTGCAAAGTGGTTACAAAACCCGGAGAGGTGAATGGGTTGTTGGGCATCATGGTTGCCACAAAATTATAGTTCCAGCTGAAGAGGTAGCCCGCGGGAACTATGATCATGTAATCGTTTGGCCGCAGAGTGCTGCCATACTGCTGATTATATATATTTAACGAGCCCTGCCATGGGAATGGCGAGTTGACCACCGTCGATTTCGAGATATCCAGTTCCACATCCTTGATAATTGCATCGCGCGGTATAGAGGATATGTCGAAGCTCAGAAAGCCCTGCATCTGTGTCTGCAAATCGTTCTGTCCAACCAGGACCGGGTCCAGGACGACTTTGTCCTTTCTGACCGTGCCGTCTTCGGATGAGACGGAATACAGCGTTGTTGTATAAACATGCAGCGGGGTAACCAGTATCCTGGTATTGGCCGTCATGGTCCCTTCGTCATTCCTGGCAAAGATGGTGTAAACGGTATCCACCTTCGGCTGGACCGACCTGCTTCCCGACATGGATACGCCGCCGATATCGGGATCTATGCGCACCGTGCCGGCTCCGCTGACGTCCCACGTGAGTGTGGACCATTCCCCCTCTTTTATTTCAGGCGGCGTGGCCGTAAATACCCTGATGGCCATCTTCTCGGGGCCGCCGGGTATGAGCACTTCCACATTGGTCCCGACTTCAGTTGACCAGTTGCCGTAGTTATCCTGCGCCCTGAACCAGATGGTGTGCTGACCCGCCGTTAGCGTATTGGTCTCGAATGTGGCCAGCTGGCTCAAATTGCCGTTGATGCTGGACCTCCAGCTATATCCTACAATCTGTCCATCCGACGAAATGGCATGTCCGCTGAATTCAACCGTCTCTCCGACGTAAATCTTGGGTGAAGATACTGAATCGATATAGGCAAGGGGAGCCGATTTGGTTGCAACCGCCGACCTCACACATCCCGTAACCAGTATTGCCAGCAGCAGGATGGCTATAGCAGCCTTTTTCAAATCGACACCTCCGTGTGCATTGTATTTATCACAATCTAACATTGTATTAGTGGCTTGTCAATAAAATCATTTATGGATTCGGCCCCTGACATAATCCATTACTCTGCCCAAGACCACGCCGGCCTTTCCCTCGACCCGTACAGCCGCCTTGGAATCCATCGGCGTGTTCCCTATATTGATGATAACGATCTTGGCCCCTGCACCAAATGCGTATTCCGGGATATAGGCTGCGGGGTATACGACCAGAGTTGATCCAATTACGATGCAGAGGTCGCAAAGGTTAGCCCGGCGCGATGCTTCGCTCAGGACCGCCTGCGGCAGCATCTCGCCGAAATACACTGCATCAGGCTTGAGTATGCCCTTGCAGGACTCACACTCCGGCAACTCCTCACTGGCAAGTCGCGCAACTATCTCTTCCATGGGAAAGCGCTTGCGGCAACTCAGGCAGCGGACGTACTGCATATTGCCATGCAGCTCAAATACTTTGTCGTCGGGTACGCCGGCCATCTGATGGAGATTATCGATATTTTGCGTAACCACGCAGTCAAGCCTGCCCAGCTTATGCATCTCGGCCACGGCATAATGGGCGGCATTCGGTTGCACGTTTTGGATCAGTCCGCCCTCGGCCAGCAGCTTCCACTGCATCTTCCTGACCTCGGGGCGCGCGACGAACCTCTGAATGGTGAAATCCTCAGGATCCAGTTTCGTCCATATGCCGTCTTCGCCGCGAAAGTCCGGTATACCCGACTCGGTGCTGATGCCTGCGCCGCTGAAAACCAGGCATCGTTGCGAATTTAAAATAAGCTCGGCAATTTTCTCGGCCTGTCTCTCGATATCATCGCCTGCCATAGCTTATACTCCTCCGGTATTACACCCCGTTAAATCGATCCTGTCCAATAATTATACATGCTTCACTCTGTTTGATATATTAATATGACTTGACTATGGATAACATCATCGGATATCTGGGGGAAAACCTGGCTACCGGCTTCATGGGTAGAAACCTGCGCTATCTGGCAGTTGCGTCCTCGACGCAGGATGTGGCCAAAGAAATGGCCGAACGAGGCGCCCCGGAAGGTACGGCCGTGATAGCCGGCATGCAGGAATCGGGCCGCGGCAGGCTCGGCAGGTCCTGGCTATCCCCCGAAGGCGGACTGGCCACATCGATAATACTGCGCCCCGATGTTTCAGCCCTTCCCCTTCTGCCCGCCATTTGTGCCCTGGCTGTTTTTCGCACGATAAAAGCCCTGGGAATCAGGGCCGACATCAAGTGGCCCAATGATATCCTGATCGGCGGCCGCAAGGTCTGCGGCATATTGATAGAACACGGGCTGAAGGACGGGGCGGTTCGATACAGCATTGTCGGCATCGGCATAAATATAAATTTCGATACCTCGCTTTATCCGGAGATAGCCGGCTCTGCTACCAGCCTTTCGGTTGAACTGGGACATGAACTGGCAGTGGAGCGAGTGGCACTTTCCCTTTATACCGAGTTGGAGAAACTCTATCTGCAATGCCATAAGCCGGATATAATACTCACGGAATGGACAGCCAACATGGTCACGATCGGCAAACGTGTTAAGGTCAAATCTGGCAACAACGAGATCGAGGGGGTTGCGGAGGCTGTTAACTCTTCCGGCCATCTATTGCTGCGCACGGATGACGGCAGCGTGCAGGAGATGTTGGCGGGAGACGTATCGCTTATAGCAGCTGATAACAACAAATAGGGGCGGCTGTACAGCCGCCCCTATTCCTAAATTCTATGCCACTATCAGGCGCCCGGTTTCTTCTGATCGCCTTCAAGCTTTTGCAGCATGGGCTTGATGAGTTCGATCGGCATGGGGAACACCACCGTATTTGTTCGATCCGATGATATGGTTACCAAAGTCTGCAGGTAGCGTAATTGGAGCGCCATCGGCTCCGCTGATATTATGCGGGCAGCCTCAGACAGCTTCTCTGCAGCCTGCGCCTCGCCCTCGGCAGCGATAATCTTGGCGCGCCTGCCTCTCTCCGCCTCTGCCTGGGCCGCCATGATTTTCTGCATATTATCGGGCAGCTGAACATCTCGTACTTCGACCATGGTGACCTTGATGCCCCATGGCTCGGTGCTCTCGTCTATAATGTTCTGCAACTTGATATTGATTTTTTCCCGGTGGGCCAGCAGATCTTCCAGTTCCGATTGTCCCACTACGTTCCTCAGCGTCGTCTGGCATAGCAAAGAAGTAGCCCTGATATACTGTTCAACATTCAGGATTGCCGATTCCGGCTTCATGACGCGGAAATATACCACGGCATCCACCTTCACCGTCACAGTGTCCATAGTGATGCATTCCTGCTGCGTCACATCCATAGTAACAACACGCAGTTCGACCTTAACCATTCGCTCGATAAAGGGGATGAGCAAAATAAGGCCTGGCCCCCTTACTCCTACGTATCTGCCCAGGCGGAAGACCACCCCCCTTTCGTATTCATTGACTATCCTGATAGATGCCAAAAGCACTATCAAAACGAATACCGCCAGAACTATTATTCCCCAAATCTGCATTGCTGCCTCCTTATTATTTTCTTGTTACGTATAATTTAAGATTGTCTACCTTTTTAATAACAACCTGCTCTCCAGGTTGCGCCTGACCCTCATCCAGCTCTGCCTTCCATAGTTCTCCCTCCACCAGTACCATACCGGTGGGCTTGAGTGCCGTCTTGACCAGTGCCACCTGGCCGATCATTCCCTCCTTGCCGGTAGTAACCTTCCTTTTTTGACCTCTAACCACAGCCCAGATAAGGAAGGCCATAAAAACGGCCAGGAAAACCGCTACGTACACGATGAGACTTTTATCGAACTGCATGGAAGCCTCGCTTTCGCTGAAAAGAATGAGCGAACCTATGACCAGTGATACTATTCCACCTGTCGTCAGTATACCATAGGCAGGTACAAAAATCTCAGTTATAAAAAGCCCGAATGCAAGCAGTATCAGCAGCAGCCCGGCCCAGCCTGCATTCAGTACACCCAGCGAGTAGAAAGCCAGGAACAGACATATGCCTCCGATCACGCCGGGAAAGATCAACCCGGGGTTGGAGATCTCCGTGATCAGGCCTATGGAGGCCAGCGTAAGCAATATATACGCCACATTGGGATGGCTGATTACCTGCAGTGTTTTTTCCACCATCGTCATGTCGCTTTTACTTATCACTGCTTCTTCTGTATTAATAACTACTTCTCTGCCGTCCGCCAGTTCCACTTTTTTACCGTTAATCTGTTTTATTACGCTGTCAAGGTCATTGGCCTGAAAATCGACCAGCTTCTTCTCAACGGCTTCTGAAGCCGTAAAAGACCTGCTTTCCTTTACGGCAGCCTCAACCAGAGCGAGATCCCGCCCGCGTTTCTCTGCTATACTCTGTATCCACGCCGCCGAATACTCGGTCGCTTTCTTCTGAACATCCTCGGGCATTTCCTCACCCACGCTTACGGGATGCGCGGCCCCCAGGCTGGTGGCAGGCGCCATTGCAGATAGGTGGGCGGATATGGTGATGAAAGTGCCTGCCGAGGCCGCCCAGGCCCCATGAGGCGAAATATATACGACAACCGGAACTCCGGCATTCATAATGCGCTCAACTATCCTTGAGGTGGAATCCAGCAGCCCCCCC
>JBAZLT010000148.1:0-5122 GCA_041650115.1 Dehalococcoidia bacterium
CATTTGCACCATCTTTGCCCAACAGGAAGTCGTATCTCGTCTGTCCGAGGGTGAAAGCCTTGAAAATATACTGGCCGGCCTGCACACTGCTCTTGCCGCCAGGGTGGCAGCGCTGGCAGAGAGATTGAGAATAGAATCTTCTGTGGTGCTTACCGGGGGTGTTGCTAAAAATGTCGGCATAGTGAGAGCCATGAGGGAAAGAATCGGCCACGATTTGCTGATTCCGCAGGAACCGCTGATTACGGGAGCTCTGGGTGCTGCACTTCTGGCTAAAAGGTATATGCTAATTGCCATCGAAAATGGTACACCTGTTGTTACCAGTCAGCGTCATCTGGATAAGACTACCATATTATACGGAGAATGTTGATGGCCTGGTACATGGGAATCGATATCGGCTCAGCCTTCAGCAAAGGTATTATCATAAATGATGCTGAGTCTACGCATTTCCAGATACTACGTTCGGGAATCAATTACCGTACAACCGCCAATATTATTCGTCAAGAGCTTATGAGCCAAGCTAATCTATTGCATGACGATATAGTTGATACAGTGGCTACAGGCTCGGGTGCCAATAACGTCGCTTTTTCCAGTCGCAAGATCAGCGATATTATATGTACCGCCAGGGGCATAAATAGCTTGTTTCCCCAAGTCCGAACAATAATAGATGCAGCAGGACAATCGACAAAATTAATCAATATAGATTCCCACGGACGCGTTACCAGTTTCGTTGTAAGCGAGAAGTGCGCCGCAGGAAGCGGCTGGTTCATAGAAGTTGTTGCCAACGTGCTCAGAACCGACCTCAATGAATTCAGTCGCTTATCGCAACTATCGGATAATCCAATCGCCTTCAGCACAAGTTGCGCCGTTTTCGGCGAATCCGAAGCTATCAGCAGGGTAGCCGAAGGCATTCCCAAAGAGGATATAGCAGCCGGTGTCAATAAGACGACTGCCAATAAAATATCGTCGCTGTTTAAGAAGATATCAATTGAAGAACCCTGCGCTATATGTGGGGGCGGTGGTCTCAATGCAGGACTTGTCGATGCTATTGAAGTCGAACTGAAGATTAAAATGTTGATGCCGCCACAGCCTCAATCTATAAGCTGTCTGGGCGCCGCTGTGATTGCCAGAACTTCCGGTTCCTGATTGCAGGAACAGTCACACAATGCAGGAGAGAACTTTTTATGCGGGATGAGTTGAGACCGTTTATAGCCGCCAGGCAGAACTTGTATAACGATTTGAAACAGTGGAAAAAGACCTCCGATAAAAAAATAATTGGTTGCCACCCGATGGACATTCCCGAGGAAATCGTGCATGCTGCGGGCATGCTGCCAATTACCCTGATGGGATATGACGGAGTAATTAAACATGCCACCGGGTCCTTACAACCTACCATTGCCTGCAACATATTGTTAGAGAATCTTGAACTGTGCTTTAATGGCACACTGGATTTGCTGGACGGAGTTATATTTACCGATGTATGCGACACAATCCCTATACTCTCAGATATCTGGTTGAGGCATAGTCATCTCGCGTTGCACCATTTAATGGTCATGCCCAAGCACCTGAACTCGCCTTCCAGTCGTAGTCGTGTATCCGAGCAGTTCTTCAGACTCAAAGCCTCCTTGGAGAAACTTAATAAAAAAAAGATATCGGACCGGGATCTGAAACGCAGTATCGGTATTTACAACCAGAATCGCAGACTGCTGAAACGTCTTTATAATATCAGAAGGAGCAAACCCGGTTTGCTTGGTGCTTCGGATGTCTCCGCCGTTGTAACGTCCGGTATGCTCATGTGGAAAGAAGATCACAACCGGCTTCTAGGACAACTATTGCTGAAGCTTGAGAAGTCACCATTGCCTTCATCGTATCCCAAAGTGCGGCTGATAGTTACGGGGAGTTTATGCGGATGCTGTGATTCTGCTTTATCCGCAATCGAAGCAAGCGGTGCTCATGTGCAATGGGATGATCTGTATACAGGAAGCAGATACTTTACTTCTCTCACGAATGAAGATATCGATCCTGTTGAAGCTCTGGCGCAAAGGTATATTAACGATGTCCCTTCTCCCGCACGATTCTTCGATGCCGATGCATGGGCAGACTATATATCAAATATGGTGATCTGCAGCGGAGCCGACGGCGTCATAATTATTATTAGGAAATTTTGTGAAATACACGCAGACGATTTTCCTTGTATTCAAAATAAACTCACGAAAGATGGGATACCGTGCCTGATGATAGAAACAGAACGTGCCGGCATCTCGGAACACAACAAGGCAAGGATTCAAACATTCATTAATATGTTGGAGAGGGAGTAAACATGGAAATCAAACTCCCAAGGTTGAAATCTCAGATCATACAGCGTCAGCTATTCACGGATTACTGGCAGGAATTGCATACTGCCAAAGAGTCCGGGAAAAAGGTGGCATGGGTTAGCGGGATGTCTCCATCAGAGCTGCTTTCAGCAATGGACTTTCTAATAGTATACCCCATGAATCACTCCGCCACTTGTGCCGCCGCAGGGGTGGCTACTTCGCTATGCGAAATATCCGAACAGAACGGTTTTTCACAGGATCTCTGCGGATATCAGCGATGTGATATCGGTAGTGCTCTAATGGGAGACCAAACCCTCAGTCCTGTTCGCCCCCCCAAGCCGGATCTTATGCTCGTCACATCAAATCAGCAATGCCACCAGATTTTCAAGTGGTTCGAGAATATAAGCCGCATCTATGATATTCCTCTCGTCATGATCGATGTCCCTTTCCTGGACGACACAGCTACTGAAGAAGACGAGTCAAGAGCGCTGGAGTATGTTAAAGAGCAATTACGAGAATTCATAGATTTTCTGGAGGGATTCACCAAGCGACGCTTCAACTTCGACCACTTACAGGAATGCATGGGTAATGCCAGCGCTGCTTATGATCTATGGTACGAGGGATTATTCAATGCTGCCAAAAACATACCCTCTCCAATCAGCACTTTCGACCTTTTTATACATCTTGGCCCAATGCTGTATTTGCGCAGCAGACCGGAGGCGGTTGATTACTATCAGAACCTCAAGAACGAAGTAATTGATAGAATCGCCAAGGGACAGGGAGCTGTGCCCAATGAAAGATATAGACTTTTTTTAAATGGTATGAACTGGATGAAAATACCCTCGTTGGCCAAACTTTGCGCCTCATATAACGCATGCATGGTTACAGGGATCTATCCATTGCTATTCACTCTTAAAGGGGGCGATATCTCAAGGCCTGTTGAAGCTATGGCGAAAAGTGCAATTAATTCTCTCCTGAACAGAGGGCTGCAAACAAGGATTAATGCTGTAGCAAACCTGGTAAGAGATTTCTCTATTGATGGTATCATTGCCCCCACAATTCGAGGCTGCAAACCGATATCATCATTTCAGCTTGAGACTATGCGAGAGGTTGAGAAACTAACAGGTATCCCGAACCTGGAATTTGAGACCTGCATGGTCGATACCAGATACCATTCGGATGCCCAGGTTGAAGTAAGGATACAGGCATTTATGGAGCTTTTAGAGAACAGGGCGATTAAGTAGAACAGGCGAAGCCTGAGATATCGCGATAACTAAACAGCATTTATCCATCGGACTCCATTTGAAAGTCTTTATCAGGTAAATTGACTATTTTCTTGCCTTTCAGCGCTGCCGCCTTCTGCTCAATGCGCCTCTCCTCGTTAGTGGTTTTATAGGTCTTGAGGAAGCTGCGTTTGAATGCCGGAAAGGTGTTATCGGCAATGGCCAGCCTGCACTGATCAACCAGTCTTTGCATAAAACAGAGATTGTGTATTGTAGCCAGCCTGTAAGCGAGTAATTCCTCGCACCTGAAGAGGTGATGCAGATAGGCTGCTGAATAGTTGAGGCAGGTAAAGCACTTGCAACCAGCTTCAATCGGTCCCATAGCCTCCCTGTAAGCAGAACGCCTGATATTAATCCTTCCCTTTCCGGTATACAGGGCCCCGTTGCGGGCGACTCTGGTGGGCAGGGCGCTGTCGAATATATCGATTCCGCGCGATATGCCCTCAACTATATCCTCCGGTGAGCCCACGCCCATCAGGTAACGTGGCCTGTCGGGAGGGATCTCCGGTACGGTTGCTTCGACTGTCTCCCACATTAATGCCTTGGGCTCACCCAGGCTGAGGCCGCCGATGGCGTAGCCGGGGAAATCAAGCCCTGCAATCTGCTCGGCAGATTGCCTGCGCAAGTCGGGAAAGGTGCCTCCCTGAATGATGCCGAACAGGTGCTGCCCGGTATCACGGTGGGAACTGCGGCAGCGTGCAGCCCATTCGGTTGTTGATGCCAAGGCCTTGCTCAACTCCTTCCTTCCCGCGGTGCTCGCAGGGCACACGTCCAGGGCCATGATGACGTCCGCACCCAGTTTCTCCTGCATGGCCATGGACGATTCAGGCGTGATCTTGTGTTCGCTGCCATCCACATGTGAGCGGAATACCACGCCCTCGCCGGTGACCTTACGCAGGGTGGACAGGCTGAATATCTGGTAACCGCCGCTATCGGTCAGAATGGGCCCACCCCAGTCCATGAACCTGTGCAATCCGCCGCTTTGTTCGATCAGGTCTATGCCGGGCCTCAAATACAGGTGATAAGCGTTGCACAGGATCATCCTTATGCCAAGCTTTTTCAGGTCGGCAGTGTCAAGGCTCTTAACCGTTGCCTGGCTGCCCACCGGAAGAAAAATGGGAGTGCTGACAGATCCGTGTAAGGTAATCAGTCTGCCATTCCTGGCGCCGCTGCGGCCACATTTAGCTGAGATTTTAAAAATCCGCCCTGCCATTCCACCTGCCAATGCTACTTATTTCTCTCCCAGTAACCAATATATGTGGAAAGGGCCTTTACGGCCTCGTTTATACCACAAAAGGTAGGGACCCCGGCGGCAGTCAGGCGCGACCGCTGCTGCATGATAGTGCGCCAGCGGACATTCTCAAGATCATCATACCCTGGCATGGCAGCGCTTAAAACCGCCACTACAGGCTTCGTCCTGCGCCGGTACATCTCGATGATACCATCGACCTCCATCTGCACGACTGTAACCCACCATTCATCACCCAGGGGATTGTCATCCGAGACCTGGATGATAAGGCAATCAAA
>JBAZLT010000149.1:0-5111 GCA_041650115.1 Dehalococcoidia bacterium
CGACCTCAGCCCCGCCTCGGTCGGATCGGTGGAAGATATCGTGAGCAAAATCAGGTCGGCAGCGGCCACCGTCCCTCACGGCCAGTGGATCAGAGGCACGGGATACAATGAATTTTACCTGGCCGAGAAAAGGCATCCAACACTGCATGACCTGGACCGCGCCACAACCGATCATCCCGTCAGACTGGCGCACCGCAGCGGGCATGCGCACGTGCTTAACAGCAGAGGGCTGAGCATGGCGGGCATAACGGGACAGAGCGAGGAGCCTCCCGGCGGTATGATCGAGCGCGACCTGGAGACCGGAGAGCCGAACGGCCTGCTCTTCGGAATGGGACCCTACCTGACGCAGGTGGTTCCCCCGGCCGGAGCAGCGGAACTGGAGGCGGCGGTTGCACGAGCAGGCGAAGTATTGCTGAGCATGGGCATTACCACGGTGCAGGACGCCACGCCGGGCAGCGTCGCCGAACGCTGGAGCAGCTTCCTCAACTGGAAAAGGCGCGGGCTGTTGCCGCTGCGCACCATCCTGATGTTTGGAATCGACGAGACGGGCCACCCGCCTGCCGACCTGCCCCGAAGCGAACACGATATCGGTCTGCTCACGGGCTCGATCAAGATCATGCTGGACGAGGTCAGGGGCTCGCTCAATCCCACGCAGGAGGAACTAAGCCGCCTGGTACTCGAGATACAGAAAAGCGGCAGACAGGCGGCCCTGCACGCCGTCGAGGAGACGACTGTAAATGCGGCCATAACGGCCCTGGAACAGGCTGTGGCCAGACATCCCCTTAAAGACTGCCGCCACCGGCTGGAGCATTGCTCGGTCTGCACGCCGGCGTCCGCCCGCCGACTATTTAAGCTGGGCGCGGTGGTGGCCACCAACCCGGCCTTCATCTATTACAGCGGCGAGCGCTACCTGGCCACGGTGCCGCGGGAGCAGCTGAGCCACCTCTACGCTATAAAAGACTTGCTGAGGGAGGGACTGAGGGTGGCGGCGGGGTCCGATGCGCCAGTGTCCGGTCCCGACCCTCTCAAGGGCATTTACGCCGCCGTGACCCGCCACGCTGAAAACGGGCAGGCCGTCGCCGCTTCCCAGGCCGTTTCAGCGCTTGAGGCCATTGCACTGTATACCGCCGGCGCTGCTCACTCATGCTTTCTGGAAAAAGAGCTGGGAAGCATCTCGAAAGGAAAACTGGCCGACCTGGTCGTACTGAGCTCAGATCCGCTGAACGCAGATCCCGAGGAACTGAAAAACAGCAGAGTTGAGATGACCGTCATGAACGGCAAGGTGGTTTTCGCAAGGGCCGATTAGCCGATAATATCCTGCGAAACCAGACTGTTGAAATGTTCCTCATCCATTCCCATCAGGTCGATGAAGATACGGCGGTTATCGGCGCCAAGCAGCGGAGCGGCCGACCTGAAACATGCGGGCGTGTCGCTCATCCTGATGGGATTGCCGTCGGCGCGTATTTTGCCCAGGTAGGGATGCTGCAGATCGATGAAAAATCCGCGCTCAGCAAGCTGCGGGTCCGCGGCCAGGTCTGAGGCATCGTTGACGGCTGCGGCGGGCACACCCGCCTCCTGTAATATCTGCATAACTTCCCGGCCGGTCCTGGCTCGGGTCCATTCGCCGATGAGACTATTCAGTTCTTCGGCATTCCCGCAGCGGGAAGCCAGGTCGGAGAACCTGTCTTGCCTCGCCCAGGCAGGGTCGCCCATGGCGCGACACAGCGCCTGCCACTCCTCTTCGTCATGCACCGCGATCACGCACCAGCGGTCTTCGCCGCTGCAGGGATAGCATCCGTACGGCGCTGAAGGCTCACGCGACGGGCTGTTGCCCTGCGGCCCCGCCGCGCTGCCGCCGAGCGAGACATGCATCAGCTCGGGAGCGAGGGTGCTGCAGGCGGCCTCAAGCTCGGATATCTCGATATACTCGCCGCTGCCGGTCGCGTCCCTGCGACGCAGGGCGGAGAGGGCCGCCAGGGCGGCGTAGAGGCCTGAGATATGATCGGCCAGGGCGAAGCCGATGCCGCAGGGCCTGCCCTCGCGGTAGGAGGTAAGCCCGGTCAGGCCGGAGAGCGCCTGCACAGTCGATCCCAGCGCGGCGTAGCCCTCCCAGGGGCCTCCGCGGCCGAATCCCGACAGGCTGACCATGACGAGCTTCGGGTTCACCTTTTTCAGTTGCTCGTAATCGAGCCCCCAGTTGCGCAGCACGCGGGGAGTAAAGTTCTCCATGACAACATCGCATTTCCCGGCCAGATCGGTCGCGATGCGGCGGGCCTCCGGCCTGGACAGGTTGAGCGTTATGCCCAGCTTATTGCGGTTCCAGGCGGAGAAATAAGCTGTCTGATTATCCTCGGCCCCGGTCGCGGTCTGCCGCGACTGAACCTTTATGATCTCCGCACCAAAGTCGGCCAGCAGGCGCGTGGCATAGGGCCCGGCCAGCATCCAGGTGAAATCCAGCACACGTATACCCTGCAGGGGCATACCTGCAGGTGCGCCTGAAGCGGGCTGGTCTGAAAACCCGCCCCTGCACAATTGATGTAGAACAGGCCGGGGCGCTTCGAATCCACGCCCTGTAAGAGGATGCGAGGCCGGCACGAAGAATCCTCTGGCCCGCAGCTGGGGATTGTACAGCACATCTGCGATCGAAGCGACGGGCGCCCAGGGGAAGCGCATGTCCTGTCCCAACCTGAAAAGCTCGTCCCTGTCGTGCTGGCACGTCCAGAAGGTCAGCACTTCCTGGATATCCTCCACATGCCGCCTGCGATAATCCTCATCCCGCCAGGCGGGCTGTCCCAGCTCCGCGGCCATATCGCGCTGTCCGAGCAGTTCCACCAGTGTGTCCCACTCGCGGTTGAAGGTCAGCAGGAGATAGCCGTCACGGCCGGGGAACAGATCAGACGCACCATTCCACTGCAGACTGCCTAATCGGCGGGCGACGACCTTATCATGGAAATACTGCACCGTAACATGCTCGAGCGCGGCGGCGGCGGCCTCCTGCAGCGAGATGTCGATATGCTGGCCCCTGCCGGTATGTTCCCTGTGACGCAGGGCCATTAATATTCCACAGGCGGCGAAGAGCGAGGCCAGTCGATAGGGCTGGTCGCCGCAGGGCTGCAGCGGCTGCCTGCCGGGCAATCCGCAGGGATACATTTGACCCCCCGCAGCCGAGGCCACCAGTCCGCACGATTTGTAACCGCTGTAAGGCCCCTTCAGACCGAAGCCCGTGATGGAGGCCATAATCAGCGCCGGATTGATCCGGCGCAATGCTTCGTATCCGAGGCCGGCCGCGTCAAGGCCGCCAGGCGGGCAGGACTCGACCACTATATCGCAGGACTGTACAAGCTGAAGCAGGCGCTCCCGGTCCGACTGAACGTTTATATTAAAGGTAAGGCCCGATTTGCCGGCATTGTCATACCAGAAAGAGAGGCTGCGGTCGGGCCCGGGCTCATCTGACAGGAAAGGCCCCGACCTGCGAGCAACGCTTCCTCCCGGCGGCTCGGCCAGCAGGACCTCCGCCCCCAGGTCGGAGAGCAGCCTGCCGCAGAACCCAGTCCAGCGCCCCGAAAGCTCAAGGACGCGTATCCCCGACAGCGGCCGCCCGCCGACGCATGCATCCGACATAGCGCCCTAATTATGTCATTGCGCATTGATCGAGGCAAACGGACTGAATATCACACATTATTATATAAATCTATAATGTTTATATCGATATTGACATTTCTTATATTGAGTGATATTATGCTGGCTGTTTAGATCACACACGGCTCTCGGATACGGTCGGACACTACTATAGTTGGGAGGCAAAGGAATTGAATTTCAAGCAGAACCGCGTCTGCAAGTTACTCAACATCGAATACCCCGTTATCCAGGCGCCCATGCTCTGGATCACCGGCGCCAGGCTGGTGGCTGCAGTATCCAACGCCGGCGGCCTGGGCGTAATAGGTCCCAACGCCGGGTCAACGACGATGACCAAGGATGTGACGGAAACCGGTGAAAGGCTGCGCCGCGAGATTCAGAGAACCAGGGCGTTGACCGACAAACCTTTTGCTGTGAACATCGTGCTTCCTCCTACCATGTTCCCCGATCTGGGCAGGGAATTCACCAACCGCACGATCCAGGTAGCGGTCGAAGAGAAGGTGCCTGCAGTCGTGATAACGGGTGAAAATATGGAGGGATACATCGATCCATTCAAAAAGGCCGGCATCACCGTGCTGTGCAGGGGCTTATCCATCAATGTCGAAATAGCTAAAAAAGCTGAGGCCGCAGGCATCGACTGCATGATCGCCGTCGGGTTTGAAGGGGGCGGACACAGCGGCATGGACCAGCTGACCACCTTTGTCCTCGTACCGCAGATCGTCAGGGCGCTCAAAATACCCGTCGTCGCGGGAGGCGGAATCGCCGACGGACGCGGGATGGCGGCCGCCTTAGCTCTGGGAGCAGAGGGCATATATATGGGGACACGCTTTATGGCTACGACGGAGTGCGACGCCCATCCCAATGTTAAAAAGGCCGTCGTCGAGGCTATCGATACCAGCACCATCGCCAGCGCCGGTGTGATGGGAATGGCCAGGGGCATCCGCAACAATCTAACGGATAAATGCCAGAAGGTGGCAGCCGGCGGCGGCTCCGTGGTGGACGTAAGCATGCTCTACAGGGGCACAATCATCCCCGGCCTGCTGGAAGGCGACGTGGTCAACGGGAGCGTTGGCTGCGGAGAGGCGGCCGGCATGATCAGCGATATCAAAGACGCCGCAGATGTGGTTAAGGATGTGGTCAAGGAGGCGGAACAGGTACTTTCCGACCTGAAAAAAGCCCTGTAATCAGGACCGCTGCACTATGCAGCCGTCCGCTATATAAAGATAATTGCTGTTGAAATAGCCGCTGCAGGTAAATATTAACTATCAGGAGGAGGCCGAAAAAATGAATTGCGGGTGTAGTTATGGATAATCTGCGTCTTTCGATCGATGGAAAAAGCATCAAGGTAAGGGACGGCACCACAATTCTGGAAGCGGCCACGGCGCTGGGCATAACGATACCCACGCTCTGCCATATTAAAGGCCTGGTCCCCACCGGCGTGTGCCGCGTCTGCGTGGTGGAGGTGGAGGGCTCGA
>JBAZLT010000150.1:0-5097 GCA_041650115.1 Dehalococcoidia bacterium
TGCCTGCAGGCAGCTCACCGCTCCACCCGGGGCCGGTGATGGCAAAATTGCCCGCCCCTGTGCCCGTAGTGCGAGAGCCCGGTGATGAAAAAACATCCGTCCAGTAATTCATCATGGGCATCATGTAATAGCGGCCCTGAGTGTCCGGCAGCGACAGTATAAAAGGCCCATCGGCGGTATCCACCCAGGCCGCTGAATAGAGCGTATCCGCGTTAGGTCTGACCACGGTGGTAAATGTAGCATCGGGGAATTCCTTCTTATTGCCGAATTGATTTACCGGCGCACCGTTCTCCATGGGAGCGGGGACTGCCGTGAAGACCTGACGGGTCAAATCCATTATGACCAGGGGAAATCCGTACACCGCAGCATCATTGGCTATTTGTTGTGCGTCCTGCGGGCTGACAGCCTGCTGCGCCGGCCGGGTTGATTGCCCGACTATCTGTATAGCCGGAGGCGCCCAGGATTTATCCACCACCGATTCCTTCGGCCAGTAAAGCCTCAATGTCAGTGAAAAATTGCCTTCGGCAGGCGCCGGCAGCCAGTTGGGCGTGACCGGATCCGGCGCATCGCGCTGTATATAAATATCGATCGAGCCATCGGCATTTGTTATCAGCGGCGGATCGCTCATCGAGCCCAGGTTGTATCTGTTGATGGGATTCGCCGCGAATAATATTTTGTCGTTATACATGGAAAGCGACCAGAAACCGTTCACCGGCGGTATCACGTCCTTCTCGAAATGGAGCACATATTTGTTATCGCTGGACAACCACTGCCCGTCCGCATCTCTGTACAAAGAAGGATAGAAAGCATCGTCATCCAGATTGGCGCCCAGTCCCTGATAATCTATAACCGCCCTGAGCATGTAGTCCGTGCCGTAATCGCCAGCGCCGTACACCATGCGCCACCCGTTCTTGTCTTCACCCGGACCTGTCGCGGGGATCTTGGCCAGGGCTGCCTGATAGCCGGCCTGGATTGCCGATTTAACATCATCGTCCAGCCCGGAATAATAAGCCTGGTAATCCGCGCCCGGCCTGATGCCGATCTTGAGCATTCTGGCCAGGATGGGCGCGTCGGCTTCATAGGGAGGATTGTCCACCATCACCCTGCAGAAATAGTCGATATATGTCGGGGCGTCCATGGCCAGCAACCGGTTCAGAGGGGCGACCTTGAGGTTGACGTTGGGATCGACCGGGACATCCGACGGCGGCGTATAATCGGTGCCCCAGGAGGAAAGCGGTGTCAGCTTCAGCTGGTCTTGAATTTTCCAGACATTCGCGTAGTCTGCGGAGCCGGAGCAGGCGAAGCGGCCGACTATCCATGCCCACCTGGTGGGAGACTTGATTTCCGTGATGCCCGCAGGCAACTTTCCGCTCCATGCGGAGCCGGTAATGGCAAAATTGCCGGCACCGGTACCTGTAGTACGGGAGCCCAGCGAGGAAAAAACATCGGTCCAGTAATCCTGCAGGGACATCATATAGTAACGGCCGTTCGTATCAGGCAGTGAGAGGATAAAAGGCTCTTTGGCGGTGTCCACCCAGGCTACCGAATAAAGCGTGTCTGCATTGGGCCTTACCACGGCAGTAAACGTCGCGTCGGGAAATGTTTTCATATTGCTGAACTGGCCTACCGGCGCACCGTGCTCCGTGGCTGCGGGTACCGCCGTGAAGGCCTGCCGCGTTAAATCCATTATGACCAGGGGAAATCCGTATATAGCGGCATCATAGGCTATTTGTTGCGCTTCCTGTGGACTCGCTGTCAGTGTGGATGATTTATCTGCGGAAGCGCAGCCCGCAGCTATCGAGCTGATTAGAATAATCAGTACAATGGGAACCAGTAACTTATGCATATATACTTTTTCCATATGAATCTGCTCCTTATATGCCGGGTATTTCACATTCGACCGATTATTAAATCAAGGCTGGATCAGCTACCTTTACCTCTTTACCTGTTAACGCTTGATTACCGCCATTATAACACCTGTAAATCCGGTGCTGCATCCTGTTTATTAGCAGACCTTTTCCCTTCTCCGCGTACGCGCTGCACTCTCCAGTTCGTACGCAGGCAGCCACGACATCCCGCTGTGCCGACCCGGCCACATACTTTCTCTGCCTGTTTTCAAAGATTCCGTCGGTTTGACAACCAAATCGGCACAGGTTTACAGTTAAAGCCGTCCCGGCAGATATATACTCAAAAGGAGTGCGAGTGGTAATGGTGTATCGGATTTGCGGGCATCCCGGTGAATTCGAGTTGGAATTCCAGGTACTGAACTGGGTCCTACTGACGAGCGCTTTCCTGGGTATTCTTTTAACCATAGAGAACTTCTCCCTCCAGTTCCCGTTTCCAGCCGCAGAAAGCACCCTTTTGGTAACCGCCATTTGTTTGGGCGGCTACTACCTCGTCCGCATCAAGAAGAAATTCTCCCGTTTTGTAGCGCCTCTCCTGTACGCGGCCTTTCTGATCGCGGTAACGTTCATATGGTTTGAAAGCAACGGGCTGGCGGGGGCCATGCCTTACTTCTACATTGTGCCCATACTGGCCGGGATGACCATCATGCACGGGCGGCTGCGGACAATTGTCCTGTCGGTCACAATACTCGACCTGCTGGCGCTGATTGCGATAGAAAGAATAGCCCCGCAGCTGGTTCACCCGTACCCGTCGGAATACGCTCGCTGGATCGATACACTGATCGGCGTCGTCTATGCGGTGAGCTACGGACTGGGTTATATCGCCATCCTGATGAGCAACCTGAATTTCAGAATAGGAAAAGCGCGCCAGTCAGCCGCGGAATACCAGCAGCTGATCGAGGCCGTCCCCGACGCCGTGGTCCGCACCAACACCGCGGGGGATGTCGTCTTTATAAACGACCAGGGGCTCAGGTTAACCGGGATTACCAGGGAGGAAATCACCGGGCGTAACATGCTCTCTTTCCTCCCCCCTGAGGAAATCGAATCGGCGGTGCAGAATATTGCACTTATGATGGAGCAGCCCGTCGGACCCAGGGAGTACCACCTGCTCACGGGAACAAAAGAAAAAATCCTTGGCGAGGTGAACGGGAGCGTACTGAGGGATGAACACGGCGCACCCTACGGCACTGTCTTCATCGTGCGAGACATCGGCGAGCGCAAGCGGGTGGAGGAGGCCCTGCGGGAGAGCGAGGCAAAGTACAAGTTCCTGGTCGAGAATACCAGCGATATAACCTGGATCTTCGACCTGGCGAGCATGAGCTATACCTTCGGCTCGCATGCGCTGGAGCGAATACTGGGGTACAACACCTCTGAAGCTGTCGGTCTGAAGCTGGAAGATATCTTTTCGCCGCAGACCCGGAAGGCCGTGCAGAGGAATTTCGTGAAAGCCATGGCGGACGGATCACCGTCCGACCGGGTCAGGATGGAGGCGGAGCACATCGCTAAAAACGGCGCCCGTGTGTGGATGGAGATCAACGCGGTGGCGCAGAGGGACGGGGAGAGCAAGGTCGTCGCCTTCGTCGGCACAACCCGCGATATATCTGAGCGCAAACGGGCGGAGGAGGCGTTGCTGGAGAGCGAAGAGAAGCTGAGACGCATACTCAACAGCCTCCCCCACTTCGTCTCGATCTACGACATGAACTTAAACCCGCTTTACATGAGCCCCTCGGTCTTCAACCTTACGGGATACACTCCCGAAGAAAGGTTGAAACTCCGGCTGGAAGACTACATCACCCCCGAATATATC
This sequence comes from Dehalococcoidia bacterium, assembly GCA_041650115.1. GTDB lineage: Bacteria > Chloroflexota > Dehalococcoidia > GIF9 > UBA5629 > CAIMUM01. Next base: position 3,712 of record JBAZLT010000150.1, read on the forward strand.
CCCGGACTGCGGGAACTGCTGACGGCCGGCCTGGCGCAGGAACAGAGCCCTGAGCGGGACCCGAACCTGGTGGTGACCATGGAAATGGAGTCCATCCGCAAGGACGGCTCCAGGTTTCCCATGGAGAGCACACTGACCTTTCTGCGGGACCTCGACGGCGTTCCCAAAGGCGTGCTGGCGCTCTCCTCGGACATCACCGAGCGTAAAAATGCCGAGACCGCGCTCAAGGAATCCGAACGCCGCCTGGGGGACATCATCAACTTCCTCCCCATGGCCACCTTCGTGATCAACCGCGACGGCCGGGTCACGGCCTGGAACCGCGCGATGGAGGAGATTACGGGCGTGAAGCAGGAAGATATGGTGTGGAAGGGCGACCACGAGTACGCGCTCCCGTTCTACGGAGAAAGGCGTCCCATTCTGATCGACCTGGTATTCGCATCGGAGGAAGAGCTCGCCTCGAAGTACTCGCATATCCGGCGCGAGGGTGAGGTGCTGACGGCGGAGGCGTTCATACCCAAGCTGGGTAAAAACGGCATCATACTGGTCGGTTATGCCTCCCCGCTGAGAAACACCGAGGGGGAGGTCGTGGGCGCCATAGAGACGATACGCGATGTTACGAATATCCGCCGTGTCGAAAGCGAGCTCAATAAGGCCAAAGATGCCGCAGAGGCGGCCAACAGCTCCAAGAGCCTTTTCCTGGCCAAGATGTCCCACGAGATCCGCACGCCCATGAACGCCATATTGGGTTTCGCGCAGCTGATGAGCAGGGACGCGTCCCTCTCACCGCAGTCGCTGGAGCACCTCGACGTCATCAACCGCAGCGGCGAGCACCTGCTATCGCTGATCAACGACATACTCGAGATGTCCAAGATCGAGGCGGGGCGGGTGGTTTACTCCCCGGTTACATTCGACCTGCACCGGCTGCTGGAGGACATCGAGCTGATGTTCCGCGTACGCACCGACGCGAAGGGGCTTAGCCTGCTGGTGGAGCGGACGGCAGAGGTGCCGCGATGGGTGAACACCGACGAAAGCAAGCTGCGCCAGGTGCTGATAAACCTGGTGGGCAACGCGGTTAAATTCACCGACGAGGGCGGAATCGCCCTGCGGATCGGGGTCCGTAACGGGGAAAAGGACAAAAATAATCTGCTGTTCGAAGTGGAGGATACCGGTCCCGGCATCTCCCAAGATGAGATACAGAAACTGTTTCAGCCGTTCGAGCAGGCCGGCGCGGGGAGACGCAGCGGCGGCACCGGGCTGGGGCTGGCGCTCAGCCGGGGCTTTGTGGTTGTGATGGGAGGCGCGATGATGGTGGACAGCACGGTGGGAAAGGGCAGCATCTTCAGATTCAACGTCCCGTTCAGTGAAGGTAAAGCTGACGAAGTGGAG
>JBAZLT010000151.1:0-5089 GCA_041650115.1 Dehalococcoidia bacterium
TTCCTCATCAACAGCGCCACCTACCTGTATGCGGCGGGCAGCGAATCATTTATAAAAATACCGCAGCCGCCGGTTGAGCCTGAGAAAAAATCGGGCGAAGCCTGGAAAACTTTTATCAGCGATACCAGGGAGGGGCTGTCCTATGTATGGAATGAGAAGGGTATGCGCATACTCTTCCTGGCAGCCGCGCTGCTGCACCTGCTGATCGCTCCCATGCTGCTGCTACTCCCTTTTTACGTGGAGGACTACCTCAAGCAGAACGCCTCCTGGTACGGTTATCTGCTGGCGGCGGTGGGATTGGGTTCGGTCGTCGGCTATCTGATAGCCGGCGGTGTGAACGTGCGCGGCAGGGCCCAGAGCAACCTGATCATCTTCTCTCTGCTGGGCGCCTCTATCTCGCTGGGTATCGTGGGCTTTATCCTGCAGCCGTTCATCGTGCTGGGCGTCGTTACCATGATAGGTCTGACGGCGGGGATATTCATCGTAAAGACCACAACAGTGATACAGCTTGCTGCATCGTCTGAAATAAGGGGACGCGTATTCGGGCTGCTGGGCACGTTGACCAGCGGGCTGGCGCCGATTGGTATGGGCATCGCGGGTGTAATCGCCGATATGGCCAACAAGAACATACCTGTGATCTACGCGACCTGCGGACTGCTGGTGCTGGTCATGTCCATCGGCTTGGCGCTTTCCAAAGAGGCGCGCGACTTCCTGACTATCGACGTGGCGCACAGGGTCGAGTCCTGACCGCTCTCCTGATGTTTGTGGTATACTGCCTGAAAGCGCCTCGTTTAGCTACAAATGATAAATAATCTAAGCCTGATCTGCCTTCCCATCGCTCTATTCCTAGGCGCGATCCCCTCATCTTTTATCGTCGCCATGCTTGCGGCCAGGGTCGATATCAGGGACGAGCCGGACGGTAAGATCAGCGCTGCCGCAGTCTACCGCAGGGTGGGGCTGCTGCCGTTTGTAATCGCAGTCGTCATGGATATAGGCAAGGGCGCGCTGGCGGTTTTGATCGCCCAGTGGCTGCATGCCGATTCACTGGTGGTCATGCTGGCGGGCATTATCGCCATTATCAGCCACCAGTGGTCTATTTTCCTGCGCTTTCAGGGAGGGCGCGGCGCCACGGTGATGGGAGGAGTGCTGGTGTGTGTTTGCACAATACCTACTCTCATCGGAGCTGCGGTGGCGGGACTGGCGGCGCTGTGGATTAAAAACAGCACGGCGGGTTTCGGCACAGGCATCGTAGCCCTCTTCGCGTTGCTCTTTGCTCTGCAATGGTCGGATATCGCGATTCCACCCATAATGGTGGCGGAGCCTTCGCCTCCACCGCCCTTTACACCATACCAGGCGCTTATCATTTATCCCGTGCTGCTGGGCCTGTTGATGATGATCAAGGCGCTGCAGGTAAAGTACAGGCCGGGCGCTCTATTGAAGCCGGGGGTGGGAGGGCAGGCATGAACTGGATGATGATCCAGACGGTGGACGGACCTGCAGCCTGGAAGGCTATCTGGGTGCCGCTGGTGGCATGGTTCGTGGCGCAGGCGCTCAAGGTGCTGATTAATTTTGTGCGCAAAAAACAGTTCAATATGTCCCTGATGTGGAGCCCGGGCGGCATGCCCAGCGCCCATTCCGCCCTGATGTGCGCGCTGGCCACTACCATCGGTTTGATGTATGGATTCGATTCACCGCTCTTCGCCATCTCGCTGGCTGTGGCTTTCATCGTGATGTACGATGCCGCCGGCGTGCGGCGGACCGTGGGTTACCAGTCCACCGTGCTCAACAAAATGCTGGATGAGCTCTTCAAAGGAGACAGGGAGTTCAGCCAGAGGCTGGCCGAGATCATCGGCCATACCAAGTGGGAGGTCTTTGCGGGGGCGATGCTGGGTGTCGTGCTGGCTCTCCTCTTCAGCTGGCCCTGGAGCTGATGAGTTTAAATAGTCTTATAGGCATATTGACACTCAAAAACGGCGGGTTTAAACTTCTCGCAGTATGTCGGCCCGGCAGGCCGCGGATGCAACGAAATAATAAGGAGGTTGAACTTGGAAGAAAAGAAACCTGAGGTATTGCAGAGGAAAGTCGGGCTGTTCGAGACCATAGCCATGATAGTCGGCCTGGTTATCGGCGCGGGCATCTTTGGAATGACGGCGACTATCACTGGCATGACAGGGCCCAGCGTTTTCATCGCCTTTATCCTGGCCTGTCTCCCTTCACTTTTCGTGGTGCTTTTCGAGATTCAGCTCACGGGCACGCTGCCGGTTACGGGCGCCAACTATGTCACGGTGACGAGGGTGCTTTCCCCCTTCTGGGGCGGCATAATATCCTTTTCGGCCGTGCTGGCCCTGCTGGCGGCCAATATACTGGTGGCGGTTATTTTCGGGGACTATTTTATTGCTTTCGTCCAGGCGTTTGTTCCCGGTTTTACCATGGACGGTAAAATACTGGCCATCGCCATACTGGTGTTTTTCGCGCTGATCAACTACTTCGGAGTTTCGCTTGCCAGCTGGTTGCAGATTATTTTCTTCCTCATCTTTGTGCTGGGCATGGTGATCTTCAGTATCGTCGGCATGGCTAATTTCGATGCAACCAAATTGACGCCGCTCTATCCCAAGGGCACCATCATGTTTATTGTGGCCATAGTGCTGGCCAGCTACGTATGGTCGGGACTGCTGGCGCTGGCCGATATCGGGGGAGAGGTCAAGAACCCCCGCAGGAATCTGCCGCTGGCTTTGATAATCGCGTTCCTGATCATACTCGTGCTCTACGCCATTCAGCCGCTGGCGCTGGTAGCCACCATGGACTGGCAGGAGGTCGCCAAGATCGGCAATCCCGCCATTATGGTAGACGCCAGCAGACTCATACCGGGCTGGGGTCTTTACATCGTCTTCATCGCTGCGCTGGGCGCCATCGTGACGACCATTAATGCGCTGACCTGGTCGGCCTCGCGCGACCTGGTGGCCTGGTCGCGCGACGGCATGTTCCCCAGGGCCGTCGCCCACCTGAGCAGATTCAAAACACCGGATGTAGCCATACTGATCATTGCCGTTATAGAGGTGCTGGGTGTGATGATGGCGGCCACCATCGATAAATATGCCCTGGCCTCCGTACTGGCCTCCAGCCTGATCACGATCATCCTGGCCTGGTGCGTGTTACGAATTCCCAAAAAGATGCCGGAGCTGTACAAGAAGGCTCTGTTTAAATTCAATCCTTTCTGGCGCTGGTTCACCTATATCGGCGCGCTGATTACCTCCGGCATCATACTGTTGTCGGGCGTTTTCCTCGATATGATGGATGAAAATGGAGACCCGACCAGGTTCCCCTGGGTGGTGCTGATCTTTTTCGGTACTCTGGTGCTCGGTACTATCTGGTTCATGATACGCAGGGCCTATCTCAAGGGAAAAGGCGTGGACCTCGATGGGAACATGAGAAAGGTTGCCGACGCCACGCTGGCGGAAGCAGAGGAGAAGCTGTCAGCCTGAGTTATCAACCAAATAATTTAAACTCGTAACAGTAAAAACGCCCTGGGGGGGGGTAAGCGGCACTTCATCAAGCCGCTGTTCTCCCCTCAGGGCGTTTTATGTATCCCGCAATGCGGCCGTTAGATACGTAAAACCACCTATTGACAAACACCCGGCGCTGTTTTAGAATTTCCCGGTCTATCAAGCGCTCGATAGAGTGGCTTAAGGTGAGAGTATAATGGCGAGTGATAATCCAGACATGCTGGGCAGCTATCAGGAGATTGTGGACAGGATCGGTCAGCAGGCCGGGCAGAAGAAATGGGAGATAGTGAAAGCGGCCGCCGGTCTTTTTATCAGGCAGGGGACCTTAAATACGGGTGTGCGGGACATAGCGGAAGCCAGCGGTATAACAGTGGGCACGCTCTATCACTATTTTAAATCCAAGGACGATATCATCACCGCCTTTCTCGACTATGCTGTAATTGCCACTAATGAATTTGTCAGTATGACTACGGACGTGCTGGCCAGGCTCCAACCCGAGGAAGCTATGAAGCGGGCGCTCAGGCTTTATATGGAATATACCAATGAAGCGCAGAGCATCGTCCTTTTCTGGCACCAGGAGACCAGGAACCTGCCCCCCGAACAGAGGAAGCGGCTGATGGAGAACGATATCTTGCTGGCTTCGCTGTTTGAGAAGTTGATCGAGCTGGGACGCGAACAGGGGATATATAAGATAGAGGATGCGGCCCTGGCGGCCCACAACATTATAGTGCTGAGCGATATGTGGGCCTTCCGCCGCTGGTGGCTGGGGCGGCGCTATACCGCCGAACAGTACATCGATAAGCAGACCGAGTTTATACTGCACGGATTGTATAACGACAAATTGTAAAAAGAATCCTGCAAGGAGGTGTATAGGATACAACAGACTCAGTAACGGATTGTTGACGGGTTCTTATGAACAATTAATTTAGGAGGTTGAACTTGGCTGAACAAAAACCCCAAGTAATGAAAAGGACGATAGGATTGTTCGAGGCCGTTGCCATGATCACGGGACTGGTGGTGGGCGCCTCGATCTTCGTCCTGGTTCCCACTATGGCCGGCATGACCGGCCCCAGTGTTTATCTGGCCTATGCCGCGGCGGCCATCCCCGCGATATTCGTGGTGCTTTACGAGATCCAGTTAACCGGCACACTGCCGGTAACCGGCGCCAACTTCGTTACGGTTACGCGTGTACTGAATCCTTTCTGGGGCGCCATAATTTCTTTTGCCGCCGTGCTGGCCATCCTGTCATCCAACATTCTGGTGGCGGTAGGCTTTTCGCAGTATGTAATAGCATTTATCCAGTCTTTCAATCCGGCTTTCACACTGCATCCCTGGATACTCCCCATCGCCATCGTTACATTTTTCGCGCTGATCAATTTCCTCGGTGTTTCTATAGCTGCCTGGATACAGATGGTGTTGTTCCTGGCATTTATCGCCGGCATGGTCATCTTCGGCGTTGTCGGCACGGCCAACATGAATCCGGTTAACCTGGCGCCGCTCTTCCCCAACGGCATCATGATGTTCCTGGTTGTCACAGTCCTGGCCTGCTTCTCCTGGGCCGGACTGGTGGCGCTGGCCGATATCGG
>JBAZLT010000152.1:0-5065 GCA_041650115.1 Dehalococcoidia bacterium
AAGTTGACTGATGACGATATTGGGGGAATTGGGCATAAGCATGACCACGCGGTCGCCTTTTTTAACCCCCTGTGCCACCAGGCCGGCAGCCAGCACATCGCTCAGGTGATCGACCTCTTTGTAGGTCATCCACCTACCCTTGAACCAGATAAACTTCTGTCCGGGCTTATCTCTGGCTACGTCGGCAACATCCTCGTAAAGCCTCTTGTCGGGATACGGTTGAAGCGTTTCAGGCACTCCCGCATCATAATGCTTGAACCATGGATACTCGGCCATGCATGTCCTCCTGTAAGAAATTATTATTTTATGTGTGAAGTTATTTAGATGACTTGGCCTTTTCCTCCTCCTGCAGCACCCTTCTCAGTATTTTACCCACCAGCGTCTTGGGCAACGCGTCGCGGAACTCGATGTATTTGGGAACCTTGTAGGCTGTCAGCTTATCCCTGCAATAGGACTGGAGCTCCTGCTCAGTCGCTTTCTGACCGGGGAGCAGGATCACCCAGGCCTTGACCGCCTCGACCTGTTTGGAGTCCGGTATCCCCGCCACGCATGCCTCGGCCACGGCTGGATGAGTGGCCAGCACCTCCTCCACTTCCTTGGGCCATACCTGGTGGCCGCTGGGCTTGATCAGGTCCTTTTTACGCGATGTCAGGTAAAGGTATCCGTCCTTGTCCATATAGCCGATATCGCCGGTATACAGCCAGCCGTCCTTGATCATCTCACTGGTCCCCTTAGGATTATTCCAGTATCCCTGCATGATCTGAGGACCCTTGCCCACAACCTCGCCTTCCTCCCCATACGGCAGTTCTTTGTCGGGATCCGAAACGTCCATGAACTTAATTATGACGTCGGGCAGAGGAAGCCCCACCGCACCTTCCTTCCATTGACCTCTGAGCGGACCCACGGTAAACACAACTGTGGATTCCGTCAGGCCGTAGGCCTCAAGAATAGGGGCGCCGATCATGGCCTCCCAGCGCTGCTTGGTCTCGACCATCAGCGGGATGGCGCCGGAGAGGCAGTACTTCAAACAGGAGAAGTCCACCTTGCCCGCCTTGACTTCCGGATGCTCCATCAGGCCTATGAAGAGAGTCGGCACGCCCGGCATGGAACCGGGACGGACCTTCTTGATCGTAGCCAGAACATCATCCAGATCCCGAGGGTTAGCCACGATCGCCAGGGGGTTGCGGTTACCGATCGAGCTGCCGATTACACCGTTGAAGCCGTAGGCATGGAACATGGGCATCAGCGCCATGGTATAGTCATCGGGAGTGACCATGCCCGATTTGTTCCAGGCATTGGTCTGCAGTCCGACGGCCAGCATATTCTTGAAGGAAAGCATGGCGCCCTTGGGAGCCCCGGTCGTCCCTCCGCTGAACAGTATCAGCGCCGTGTCATTTACGCCGGGCTTTACCTTGGGAGCAGGGTCTTGCGCATGCTTGTCCATCAGCTCATCCATCCACATATCGCCCTTTTCCAGCTGCATGGTATGCGGCTTCTTCACCTCGGGCAGCATGTAGTCTTCCAGCGAGGTGGCGATAACCAGCTTGAGCTTGGTGCGCGGCTGCACCTTCTTAATGTTTGCATACAGCAGGTCCCAGACAATGATGATTTCGGCTTCCACGGTGGTCAGCGCATGTATCAGCTCATCTTCGTTGTACAGTGGATTAAGCGGTACGAAAATGGCGCCGGCCTTCATGGTTCCGAAAGCGGCTATCAGCTGTTGCGGCGTATTCAGCAGCATGCTGGCCACGCGGTCCCCCGGCTTTACACCATTGGCAATCAAAGATGAAGCCATGACCTCAAACAGCCTGGTCGCCTCCTTGTATGAGAAATACCTGTCCTTGAAATACATGAACGTGTGCTCGGGTATTTCGCGCGTGGTCTCTGCGATGATATCCAGCAGGGTAATCTTCGGATAGGGCTCGATGGAATGAGGCACTCCTTCGTCGTATGACTTGTACCAGGGATAATCCGCCACTTTAGACCTCCTCAAACAATAATTACTGCTTATTTTAAAGCGCCCGGCTAACTGAATTCAATTAACCGGGCGCCTCTCATTCTCAGCCGCTACTTGTTTTTCTCCTCATCCTGTAATACACGGCGCAGCACCTTGCCCACAAACGTCTTGGGCAGGTCCTTGCGAAACTCGAAGTGCTTCGGTACTTTGTAACCTGTGAGCTTCTCACGGCAATATTTCTGCAGTTCCTCCGCCGTGGCGCTTTTTCCCTCTTTCAGCACTATCCAGGCCTTGACTGCCTCCATCTGCCTGGGATCGGGTATTCCTCCCACGCAGACTTCAGCCACGGCCGGGTGCTCCTGCAGTATCTCTTCAACCTCGCGCGGCCATACCTGGAACCCTCCGCATTTTATCAGGTCCTTTTTGCGTGAGGTTAAAAATATATACCCGTCCTCGTCCATATAACCGATATCGCCCGTATAGAGCCAGCCGTCCCGCAGGATATCTTTGGTCTCTTCAGGACGTTTCCAGTAACCCTGCATCAACTGCGGTGCCTTGATGATGATCTCTCCCGGCTGGCCGACCGGCATGTCTGAAGTCCCGCTTTCTATATCTACGATGCGTACAATGGTATCGGGCAAGGGCAGGCCGATCGAACCCTCCTTCCACTTGCCTTTGGCCGGCGTGGTGAGCATGGCCATGCCGCTCTCGGTCAGCGCATATCCCTCCGTCAAACGACCGCTGATATGCTTTTCAAACTGCTCCTTGGTCTCACGCATCAGCGGCGCCGCGCCGGACGTAGCCATGCGTATGGTCTTGAGGTCGCCCGTTTTTAGCTCGGGATATTCCAGCATGGAGATGAACATGGTGGGAGCGGCGCCCATATTGGTTATGCCCTGGTCCCTGATGGTATCGATCATGCCCTTGATATCGCGCGGGTTGGCGATGAGCACCGATATATTGTGCTGGACCAGCGCCATGCCGAAGCTGGCATAGATGCCGAAAGCATGGAAAAGAGGAAGCGGCACCAGGAATTTCTCGTCCCACCAGAGTGAAATCTCGCGGAACCAGGCTTCGACCTGCATGCCTGTGATGACCAGGGACTTGTGGCTCTCCATAACGCCCTTGGGCGTGCCGGTGGTGCCTCCCGAGAACAGAATCAGGGCCGTATCCTCCGGCCCGACTTCCACTTTAGGGACCGGTTTCCCGGCATATTTCCTGGTTAGATCGAGCCACCAGTTGTCGCCGGGCTCAACCGCGGTGGCCGCTTTCTCCTTATTCGGCGCCGTATAATCGTCGAATTCAGCCAGGATGACATTGCGAACGCCGGTCTTTTTCTGCAACCTTTTGACCATGGGATACCAGAGGTTGAGCACCACGGCTGTCCGGGCATCGATATCATTCAGCCTCGCCTCCAGCTCGAACTCGGTATACAGCGGGTTCAGCGGAACCACGATAGCGCCCAGCTTCCATGCCGCGAAAAAGATAATATATTCCTGAGGACAGTTCAGGAACAGCACAGCTATGCGGTCACCCTTTTTTACACCCATGGACTCCAGCGCCGCTGCCATTGCATCGCTTTCACCGACTATTTCTTTGTAGCTGAGCTTCCTGTCCTGAAAGATGATCATGGGATAATCAGGCCGCTCGTTTCTGGCTTCCAGCAGGACGTCCATAATGGTCTTGCGGGGGTATGGCTCAAGAGAGCGGGGGACCCCTGCATCATAGCTTTTGTACCACAGATATTCAGTCAATTCGCATCCTTCTGACCGGTCCCGGCAGGTGCCGGGACCGGTCTCTATTATTTTGAGTAAGAATGGAACTCTATTTAGCTTTGGCTTTCTCCTCCTCCACCAGAACCCTTCTCAGCACCTTGCCCACCATTGTCTTGGGCAGTTCGCTGCGGAACTCCACGAACTTGGGTATCTTGTAGGCCACCAGCTTATCCTTGCACCAGGCCTGTATCTCCTCCGCCGTGGCGGTTTTGCCGGCCTGCAACACCACCCAGGCTTTAACCGCCTCCCCCTGCTTGGCATCCGGGATGCCGGCCACGCAGACCTCTGCCACGTTTGGATTGGTGCTGATGACTTCCTCCACCTCGCGTGGCCACACCTGGAAGCCGCTGGGTTTGATCAGGTCCTTCTTGCGCGATGTGATGAAGAGATATCCGTCGTCATCCAGATACCCGATATCACCCGTATACAGCCAGCCATCGCGCAGCATCTCTTTGGTCTCCTCAGGCCTTTTCCAGTACCCCACCATGAGCTGCGGCGCTTTGATGACGATTTCTCCTTCCGTGCCGGCGGGCAGATCGCCCTCGCCGGTCTCCAGATCGCCGATCCTGACTATGACATCGGGTAATGGCATGCCGGTCGACCCCTCTTTCCACTTGCCCAGATAGGGGGTAACGCAGGACGCCATGGTGGCCTCGGTCATGGCGTAGCCTTCGACTATGCGGCCGCCGGTCAAACCCTCAAACTGCTTCTTGGTCTCCGCCAGCAGCGGGGCAGCGCCGGAGACGCAGAACTTCATCGATTTAAAATCCACTTTACCGGCTATGACCTTGGGATGCGCCAGTAGTGAGATATACAGGGCAGGAACTGCCGGGAAGAAGGTCGGCTTATCGTGTTGAATAGTGGCAATAAGGTCCTCGCGGTCGCGCGGATTGGGCACCAGTGATATCGCTACGTGGCATACAACTGCAGTGCTCATGACACCGTAGGTGCTATAGACATGAAAAAGCGGCAGGCACGCCATGATGACGTCCTTGTAGGATTCGATCTGGCCGCCGAACCATGCTAAATACTGCAGTGCGGTTATTACCATAGAATGATGTGTACCTACCACACCCTTGGGTGTACCCGTGGTGCCGCCGCTGAACAGTATGAGAGCCGGATCCTGCGGAGCAACCTTCACATCCGGCCTCCTGGCGCCGGCGTACTGCTTGATCAAATCCGTCATCCACACATCGCCCTGCTCCAGTTCAACATAGTGCCCCTCCTTCTTCTCCTTGAGCAGGGTGAAAAGCACGTTCAGCACGGGCGGGAGGTAATCCTTGATGCTGGTCGCGATCACCAGCTTCACGTTGGTGCGAGGCTGTAACTTTTT
>JBAZLT010000153.1:0-5034 GCA_041650115.1 Dehalococcoidia bacterium
CCACCATGTCCTTTCGCGCGTCTTCAAGGACATCATACCTCGCTACAAGACCATGAAGGGGTACTGCGTGCCCAGGAAAGCCGGCTGGGATACGCACGGCCTTCCGGTAGAGCTGGAGGTGGAAAAGCAGCTCGGTTTCACGGGCAAGGCCCAGATCGAGGAATACGGCGTAGCAAAATTCAATGCCCTCTGCCGGGAGAGCGTGTTCAAGTATCTCAAACAGTGGGACTCGCTCACCGAGAGGATCGGTTTCTGGCTGGATATCGACCATCCCTATGTCACGCTGGACAACACATACATCGAGTCCGGCTGGTGGGCCATCAGCCAGCTCTGGAACAAGGATCTGATCTACCAGGGCTACAAGGTCACGCCGCACTGTCCGCGCTGCGGCACCTCGCTCAGCTCGCATGAGGTGGCCCTGGGATACAAGGACGACACGGTCGACCCGTCCGTCTATGTGAAATTCAGGATACACTCGCTGCCCCAAGAGGTGGCTGCCGATAAGTCGGGCGGCTTTACTCTTGGCGATGCGGTGGCGAAGGGTAAGGTCTACTTTCTGGCCTGGACGACTACGCCCTGGACGCTGCCCGGCAATACGGCGCTGGCTCTGGCCGAGGATGCCGACTACGCCGTTGTGTCTCTGGGGGACGAGTATTTGATCTTCGCGCAGGCCCTGATCGAGCAGGCAGGCCTGGGCGGCCAGCCCGTGCTCAAGACGTTCAAGGGCGGCCGGCTGGCAGGCTCGCAATACCACCCCCTATTCAATCCCCATGAGTTCGGTGTAGAAAGAAAACGGGCTAAAGAGGGACAGCCGGGGCAGTTCGACGTGCAGCAGCCGGTCGAGGGCCTCACCTATAAGATCATTAACGCAGATTTCGTCTCGATGGAGGACGGCACGGGCATCGTGCATATCGCTCCGGCCTTCGGCGAGGTGGATTTCCAGGCCGGGCTGGAGAACAACCTGGACTTCGTGCAGCAGGTGGACCTGGCAGGCAATATCACCGGCAAGTACCCGTTCTCCGGCAAGTTCGTAAAAGATGCCGATGCCGATGTGCTGGCCGATCTCGACAGGCGCGGCCTGCTTTACAAGACGGTCAAGATCACGCATACCTACCCCTTCTGCTGGCGCTGCGATGCGCCGCTGGTCTACTACGCCAAAAAGACCTGGTACATCAGGACCTCCGCCAGGAAGGACGAGATGATCGCCGGCAACAGGCAGATAAACTGGTACCCGGAGCACATTAAAGAGGGCCGCTTCGGCGACTGGCTGAACAACAACGTGGACTGGGCCTTTTCGCGCGAAAGGTACTGGGGGACGCCGCTCAATATCTGGATGTGCCGCAAATGCGGTAAATATGAATGCCCCGGCGGGCTGGATGAGATCAAGGGCAAGCCCGGGCTGCAGGGCTACTCGGATGGTATGGACCTGCACCGTCCCTACATCGATGACGTCACCTATAACTGCCCGGCCTGCGGCGATACCATGGTCAGGCAGCCCGAGGTCATCGATTGCTGGTTCGATTCGGGCGCCATGCCCTTCGCCCAGTGGCACTATCCCTTTGAAAACAGGGAGATCTTCAAAAACAGCTTCCCCGCCGATTACATATCGGAGGCGGTCGACCAGACCAGGGGATGGTTCTACAGCCTGCACGCGCTGTCCACTCTGATCTTCGACCGGCCGTGCTTTAAAAACGTCATCTGCCTGGGCCATATACTGGATGCGCAGGGAGAGAAGATGAGCAAGACCAGGGGCAACGTGGTGGATCCCTGGACCGTTCTCGATTCCTCCGGCGCGGATGCTCTGCGCTGGTACATGTTCACCTCCGGCCCTCCCGGCAATGTCAGGCGCATGTCGCCCGACATGGTGGTCGAGGTCATGCGCAACTTCCTCATGACACTGTGGAACACCTACTCCTTCTTCGTCATCTATGCCAATATCGACAACTTCGCCCCCGGCAAGAAGACGCCCAAAATCACCTCGGACCTGGACAGGTGGCTGATCTCCAGCCTCAACCAGTTGATCATCGACGTGGACAGGATGCTAGGGGAATACGACCCCACCGGGGCGGGCAGGAAGATCGAGTCCTTCGTCAACGACCTGTCCAACTGGTACGTCCGGCGCAGCCGCCGTCGCTTCTGGAAGAGCCAGAACGACGACGATAAGCTCTCCGCCTACCACACGCTCTACCAGGCGCTGGTGACGCTCTCCAAGCTGCTGGCGCCCTTTACGCCCTTCATCGCGGAGGACATCTATCAGAACCTGGTCAGGACGGTCGACAAAGATGCGCCCGAGAGCGTGCACCTGGCGCCCTTTCCAGTGGCCGATGAGAAGCTGATCGATACGGATATAATCGCCGGCACCGAGCTGGCCATGAAGGTCTGCAGCATGGGCAGGGCGGCCCGCTCCAAGAGCCAGGTCAAGGTCAGGCAACCGTTGCCGGCCGTAGTGGTCAAGGCCAGATCATCCGGTGAACGTGAAGCATTGAACAAGCTGTGTACACAGATCCTCGACGAGCTTAACGTCAAAGGCATCGAGTTCTCCTCTGAGGACCTTCAGGAAAGCAAGGCACTTTCCGTGTCCGCCGAAGGCGACTACCAGGTCGGCGTCGTTACAGAGCTAACCCCCGAGCTGGTCAAAGAAGGCCTGGCCAGAGAGATAGTACGGAGATTGCAGACCATGCGTAAAACACACGGGCTGGAGATAGCCGACCATATCCGGACCTACTACGAGGGCGGTGAGCAGGTGCAGGCCGTGATGCAGGATTTCGCGGACTATATCAAGCAGGAGACGCTGTCCATGGAGATACTGCATAAGCCCGCCGATCCCGGAGCGTATACCGAGAAATTCCGACTATCTGGATTGGAGATAACTCTGTCTATCAAGAAACAGGACTGACCTGAACCCGGTCGACTGATTTTATCTGGGTGGGGGGCTGTCGGTGAGCAGCGCTTTGACGGTATTGGTGATCTTACCCCTGACGTAGGTAACGGTTATCTCGTCGCCTATCTTGGAGCTGCGCAGCTCCCTGAGCAGTTCCGGCGCGGTGGTTATCTCCTTGCCCTGGTAGCGGATGATGACGTCCAGCCGGCGCAGACCGGCCCTGGCTGCCGGGCTGCCGGACTGCACGGTGGTGATGATCGCCCCGCGTTTGACCGACAGTCCGTTGTAGTAGGCGACGTAGTCGTTTACCGTATACAGCTCTACTCCCAGGAAGGGACGCGTGATGTAGCCCTTGTTGATCAGTTCCTGCAGTATGGGCAGGGCCGAGTTGATGCTGATGGCGTAGCCCATGCCTTCCACGCCGATGGATGCGATCTTGGCGCTGGTGATACCGATGACCTCGCCCTTCATATTAAGCAGCGGGCCGCCGCTGTTGCCCTGGTTGATGGCGGCCGACGTCTCGATCAGGTCGTACAGCGACTCTTCCTCGTCCAGCGAGAGCGAGACCTTGAGACCGCTGATTATGCCCTCCTTGGCCTTGATGCCCTTGCCCAGGGGATTGCCGATGGCCACCACCCAGTCACCCACCCTGAGCTTGCCGGAATCGCCGATGGGCACGGTCGGCAGGCCGGTGAGGTCGACCTTGATGATGGCCAGGTCGGTCAGAGGATCGCGGTAAACATTAGCGGCGGTTACCTCGCTGGTCCTGCCGTCCGAGAACTGGACGACGACCCTGCGGGCGCCCTCGACGACGTGGTTGTTGGTGACGATGATGCCGCTGCCGTCCAGTACCCAGCCCGAGCCTGCGCCCGATTGCAGCACCGCTCCGCTGAACATATCATTGACTACCTGTTCGGTAGTGATGGTGACAACTCCGGGATAGCCCCTCTCAACCACGTCCGCTATGCTGGGAAGGACAGGCGCGCTGACCTCGGGGCCCGGCGACTTCCAGCCGGGGTCGACCGGACTTATTTGCGAGATAACCGGCGCCGCAGTGGGCGCCGGAGATGAAAGGGAGGTGGTGGAGAATTCAACGCGGCAGGCACTGAGAAGCAGCGTCGCCGCAAGCAGCAAAGCCGTAATGGCCGGGATTTTCATAATTGATTACCTCTATGACGGAATAGTGGTGGGATTTTAGCATAAAGGCATCGGGCCGGCCAAACGTTTAAATATGGATTTAAAGGCAGGCATACGCGGGAGTAACACCGCGTATGCCTGCCTGTGTGATTACAATGAGTAGCCTTTAAAAGCGACCTTGGGAAGCTGTGCCAGCGCCTGTTTGACCTTGGCTTCGTCGTAGGCGTCGGCTTCCATCTTGCCGGAGAGGTACTGTTCGTAGGCGCTCAGGTCGAAATGGCCGTGCCCGCTCAGACCCAACACGATGGTCTTCTTCTGGCCGGACTGCTTGCATTTGAGGGCCTCGTCGATGGTGACCTTGATGGCATGGGAAGGTTCGGGAGCCGGTATGATGCCCTCGGTGCGGGCGAACTGTATGGCGCTTTCGAAGGTGGCCTTCTGGTTGACCGCCCTGGCGTCGATCAGCTTGAGCTTATACAGATGGGACACCAGCGGCGACATGCCGTGGTAGCGCAGGCCGCCCGCATGGATGGGAGAGGGGACGAAGGAATGGCCCAGCGTGTACATCATGACGATGGGCGCCATGCCGGCCACGTCGCCCAGGTCCCAGGCCAGCGGTCCCTTGGTCATGCTGGGGCAGGCCGTGGGCTCCACGGCGATGATTTCGATCTTCTTGCCCTTCTTCAGCTTGTCTTTCACGAAGGGCACGGCCAGTCCGCCGAAGTTGCTGCCGCCGCCCACGCAGCCGATGACTATATCGGCCTCGGCGTCGGCCATCTCGAGCTGCTTCTTGGTCTCGAGGCCGATGATGGACTGGTGCAGTATGACGTGGTTGAGCACGCTGCCCAGCGAGTAGGAGGTGTCATCGCGGCTAAACGCGTCTTCGCAGGCTTCGCTGATGGCGATTCCCAGGCTGCCGGGGCAGTTGGGATCTTCAGCCAGCACCTGCTTGCCGAAATTAGTATCGGTGCTGGGGCTGGCCACGCACTTGGCGCCCCAGGTCTCCATCATGATGC
>JBAZLT010000154.1:0-5029 GCA_041650115.1 Dehalococcoidia bacterium
TCTACAGCTTCAATGGCCTAGCCGATTTTGTGATCACTCTTTACGAGCAGGGGATCATTAATAAAAGCGATACCAACGGCCTGGAGCTTGACCGCAGCTATGACACATTGCTGGCCCTGGTACGCCTGACAGCAGCCCGCGAAGGATTCGGCGCTGTTTTGTGCGACGGCGTCCTGAGCGCAGCCCGAAAAATCGGCAATCTCGCTGCCGGCCGTGTGCAGAATGTGGTCAAAGGACAGTTTATTGCCTTCGATCCACGAATGAGCGGCTTCCTTCCCATGCACCTTGGCATGCTGGTGCACCCCGGCCGCACGCTGGGTGTGGCCCCGGCCATGGGAGCGCCCTCTTACAGCCCGGGATGGCCTCTTGCCGATGTAAAGAAACAGGCCGAGCGATGCGGCGTTTCACCTCCTGACATAGATCGGCTCTTTTCAAATGACTCCTTCAACCTGGGACGTCTGGCCAAGCACGGTGAGGACTTCTTTGGTCTGTTTAACATGCTCGGCCAGTGCCACCGTCTTTATATCTCTCGCTTCTATAGCCTGCAGACACTGGCCGAGCTGTACTCTGCCATCACAGGCATCGAGAAAAAGCCGGCCGAGCTTAAAAAGGCCAGCTCCTATATGTGGGATACATGGCGGGAGCTCAACAGCCGGGCTGGATTCACCCGCCGCGATGATGAACCTCCGCATATCTGGTTCAAACCCCTTAAGGGACCTGACCACGAATATACCCTCTATGATTACTACCTTAAAAAATCTCTCTCCCGCGGCGATATCACAGGCTACCTGGATGAATATTACAGCGAACGTGAATTACAGGAGTAAAGAATGACCGGAATTGAAAAAAACAATTACATCGTATCCTGGAGCGGAGGTAAGGACAGCTGCATGGCGCTGTATGAAGGGCTGCAACGCGGCTGTAAAGTGTCGCATCTGGTGAATTTCATCTCCAACGATGAGAAAAGGGTCAGATTTCATGGAACAAACGCCGAGCTGATAAAGCAGCAGGGCGCCGCCATGGGTATAGAGGTGGTGCAGTACGAGACGAGTTGGGACGGCTATGAACGTGATTTCAAGGCCGGTGTGCGGGTGCTGCTTCCCAGCGGCGTAAGAGGCATGATATTCGGCGACATCTACCTGGATGTGCACAAGGAATGGGTGGAAAGAGTGTGCGGCGAAATAGGCATCGAGGCGCTGGAGCCTCTCTGGGGCCAACCTACGGATGAGCTGCTCGACCGGTTTATCCAGCTCGGTTTCGAGGCGGTCATTGTGGGCATTAATTCTAAATACATGGATGAGAAATGGGTGGGGCGGATGGTGGACTCTTCATTTAGAGATTACCTAAAAGTAAACAAAATAGACCCCTGCGGCGAAAACGGTGAATACCATACGGTGGTGATTAACGGCCCCATCTTCTCACGACGGCTTTCTCTGACTACAGGCGACGTGATCTCAAAAAATGAATACCGGCTGCTTGATATAAAGGAAGCCAGCCTGGAGAAAGCTGCAGCTTGAGATAGCCGGGAAAAGCTTTCAAACAGTTATCACTTTATAAGTCTTGCTCTTAAAATAGGCCAGGGCTGCCAGTGATGCGAATACAATGATCAGCACGATCAATACCAGCACCAGCGCCTGCTCCCTGTTTTCGTCCTGCACGGCGAAGTAAATCGCAACCGGGATGGTCGTTGTCCTGCCCGGTATGTTGCCCGCCAGCATTAGTGTTGCGCCGAATTCACCGATAGCCCTTGCGAAGGCCATGACTGCGCCGGCGGCTACCCCCGGCCAGGCCAGGGGCAGCGTAACCGTCCAGAATGTCCTCCACTCGCCGGCGCCCAGTGTTCGAGCTGCATTTTCTACACTTATGTCAACTTGCTCGAATGCACCGCGCGCGTTCATATACATCAGCGGAAAAGACACTACCGTAGCGGTGATGACCGTCGCCGGCCAGGAGAAAACCACATTCAGGTCGAACAGCAGCAGCAACTGACCGATGGGGCCATTCTTGCCGAAAAGGAGCAGCAGGCCCAATCCCACCACCGTCGGGGGCAAAACGAGAGGCAGGATGAGGATGCCGTCGATAAAGCCCCTCATCCTGCTCTCGTGCCTGGCCATCCAGCGCGCCACGGCTATACCCGTAAAAAAGGTAATTAGCGTGGCTGTGAAAACAGTCGCCAGTGAAATCCATAGCGGCGACAGCAGCGATTCCATCATCTGTTTAACGCTCTAAATAACAACTATTGCTTTACCACAGTGAAACCATACTTATCAAATATGGCGCCGGCCCGGTCGCTGAATAAAAACGCCTCATATGCCAGGGCTGCCGCCCTGTCCTTGCCTGTATTTATGACTGCCGCGGGGTAAATCACTTTTTTATTGATGTCGTCAGGCGCGTCCGCTACAACCTTGACGCTCTTGGATATCCTGGCATCAGTCAGAAATACAACGCCGGCGTCAACGTTGGAACTCTCAACGTACTGTAATACCTGACGTACGTTGGCGGCCAGCACCAGCTTGGATTTCAGTGCATCCATTATCCCGAATTCATTTAAGACGTCCCGGGCATACTGGCCGGCCGGCACAGAATCGGGATCACCTATGGATATTTTCTTAACCGTATCTCCCGTCAGGTCATTAAAACTCTTGATTCCCAGAGTGCTGTCGGCAGGCACAATCAGAACGACTTTATTAAACAGTAGGTCTTTTCGCGAACCCTCGACCAACAATTTCTTACTCTGCAGCGCGTCCATCTGCTTGGGGGATGCCGAAATAAACACATCCGCCGGTGCGCCGTTCTCGATCTGCTGTTGCAGAGTCCCCGACGCGGCGAAATTGGGGACGACAGTTACGTTGGCATGGTCCTTTTGATAGACAGAATTGATCTCCTTGATGACATCGGTCAGGCTGGCCGCAGCCGATACATTCACCGTGACAGGCGGCGCGCTGGATACATTCTCCGTGGCAGCCGGCGCCGAACATCCTATGCTTAACAGGATAATCAGCAGAATCAATAACAGGTATCCGCCCGTCCTCATTTTCAGCCCCCGCTCACCAGTCGATACAATTTCACTGTGTCATTGTCCTTAAGAACCGTAGCATTCCAAACTGGCTCCTCATTCACATGCACGATAACAGCCTTCTGCACATATGACGGCAGCTTGAGAAATACCAGCAGTTCGCGCACCGTGCAATTATCGGGCACCTCCACCACAGAATCGCTCTCATAATCTTCTATCTTAATAAACTTGCCGTAACTAAGATTTATTTTCATTTTCTTACCCCTGACTTTATACGGGAAGCTCCATTCACTTCCTCTTCATCATACCCATGCAGACCGAAAGAAGGATGCCGAAGAAGTTGAACATGGCAGGATTGCCGTCCAGCTTTAGATTATAGTTGTTCATGGCCACCTGCAGGCCTGTGTCTCCACCCAGGGCCAGTGTTTTGAATCCGATATCGGCATTCTCAAAAACCAGAGCCAGGTCGTAGTCCTTGAGCACAGTATCAGTAGAGAATTTTCCGTTCCTGATCAAGTAGCGTCTGCCTCTCGTCCCGTCCTTGGTCATAATGGCATATGTAGCGGTGCGCACGCGGAGCAGTTCTTTAACGGCTTTATTATTTCTGGCAGCCATTCCCATCATAAAACCCAGGATCGCCAGCAACATCGAAAACAGCATCTCACAAACACCTCCGGAATTGATTCACGTGAACAGATAATCGGGATAGAGCTTTTTTAAACTCACCAGCGACATGACTTCATCATTCACCGGATTATTGAAGACGGCCTGGGGCGTGCCGGATTGTATAATCCTGCCGTTGGAAAACACCATGACCCGGTCCGCCAGCGAAAAAACCTCCAGTACGTTGTGCGTTACCAGTATCGCAGGTATGCGGAACTCCCGTTTGACCACATTTACCAGGCACCTGCGCATCTCCAGCCGCAGCTGGTCGTCCAGGGACGAGAAAGGCTCGTCCAACAGTAAAACCTCAGGATTGCGCATCAACGCTCTGGCCAAGGCCACCCTCTGTTTCTGGCCTCCCGAAATCTCATGCGGGTACCTTTTCCTGTATTCTGCTACGCTGAACAGCTCCATCATGTCCTTGGCTTTTTTTTGCGCTATCCGGCTATCCAAACCGTGTGTTCCGTAAAGAATATTTTTTTCTACGGTCATATGCGGAAACAGCGCCAGGTCCTGAAAAACATAGCCTACCGACCTCTGCTGCGGGGGAAGGTTGATGCTCATGTCCCTGCTGTACAGCAGCCTGCCGTTCAGTCTGATATGCCCGTCACCCTGAGGGATAATCCCGGCGATGGTGCGCAGCGTCATGCTCTTACCGGCGCCCGAGTGCCCGAAGAGCACTACCAGCTCACTCTCCATGGTCCAGCCCACGTCAAGTGAAAACCCGCCGATATTGTTTATGATCTTCAGTTCCAGGCTCACAGATTTACTCCCGCCGTCTTCTGGTCAGTGATATTTAGTCTGCCGGTCCGGGCTTCAATTCGCTGCAAGATATTAATCGCATTCTCATAGCGGGCATTAATCTTACCGGCAGCTTGCGGGTTGTCTCCAAATTTATCCCTGGCCTGTCCGAAACGGTCATGCAGATTTACGACCCTGTCTCCGCTGACGAGCTTGTCCGCCAGGTAAAGTATCTCAGCAGGGCTGACTTCCTGACCGCGGCCCGGAACTATATCCATATGGGTCTCCACCAGTTCGGCCACTGGGGAAAATCCCATCCCTCGTATTATACCTGCCGCTTTTGCCGCGTGGTCCGGCATACTTCTCGCCAGATCATGCAACAGTGCGGCGGCTGTGACAACTTCCCGGTCTATATGGCCACCGTGCCGGTTTATCTCGTCGACAATTGGTCCTGCGACCAGTGCCACTGCTGTGCAGTGAGCGATCACTGCATCCGGCACCCGCTGGATGTCCCGCATTATTACATCGCATTCAGCAGCGGTAGGAATGTCCATCTTCCGAGATTTTTCGCATAGCAATTCATACTCTTCCGGCGTGTCCATATCCAGT
>JBAZLT010000155.1:0-5005 GCA_041650115.1 Dehalococcoidia bacterium
AGGTACGAAGACAGGAACTCGATGGCGTTTTCCATTGAGACGCGGACCCCCTTCGTCGATTACAGGCTGGTGGAGTATGCCTTTTCACTTCCCGCCTGCTACAAAATCCATGATGGATGGACCAAGTACCTGTTAAGGGTCAGCACCGGGGGGCTGGTGCCGGAGGTTATCAGGTGGCGTAAAGACAAGCTGGGATTTCCCACTCCGGAGGCCGCCTGGATGAGGCTGAACCGGGACAGTATACGGGAAGTATTCGCCGGCGATAATTTCAGGGCAGCGCCTTATCTGGACAATAAGAAAATACTGGAGAATCTGGATCAACAGCTGGATAAGGGAGGTCCTGGCGGCCTTTCAGCGCTCTGGAAGCCGCTGAACCTTGAGCTCTGGATGAGGAAAATGTTTTCCTGAGAATGACTGTGTCGTTATGCGCTTAACGGTTGGTATCTCATGCATATATTGATGCTGGTATCCAGCAATGTAACCACAGACCCCCGGCTGTATAACGAAGCACGGGCATTGATAGATGCGGGACACCGGGTGAGCGTCATCGGGTGGGACAGGTTCAAACAGAATCCGTACAGGGAATTGCTGGATGGTATCGAAGTCATCCGCCCCAGGATATCCCTGCCGCCCGGCTGCGGACTGGGCGTGCCGCCCTGGCATGCGCTTCACCTGCTGCTGTGGCAGCAGGCGGCCTATCGTGAAGCGATGTGCCTGAATAAAAAGAGCGCCTTCGATGCCGTGCACTGCCATTTCCTCGACACCATGCCGGTGGGAATACGGCTCAAGCGTAAACTCGCCATCCCGCTGGTCTACGATGCACGCGATATGTACGGCTACATGATGCAGGCGTCCTTTCCACGCTGGATAGCCAGGGGATTTGAGCTTTTGGAGAAACGCTGGGTGGCCAAGGCGGATGTCATCATCGCAGTCAGCGACATAATGCAGACGTGCCTGAGGAAGATAACGGACAGGCCGGTAGAGGTCATTATGAACTGCAAACCGCTGCAGGCAACCGGGTACCGGCCGCCGGACAACGGTGGCAGGTTCACCGTGCTGTATATCGGGACACTGCACCACGCGCGGGCCCTGCCCCAGCTATTACAGGCAATCAAGGACTTGAAAGATGTATTCTGCGTCATAGGCGGCATCGGCGAAGCGGGCTATGTTGAATCGATCAGGGAGGAATGCCGCAGCAATCCAAATGTATCTTTCGTGGGGAGGGTCCCGGTGGACAGAGTGCTGCCGATGACGGCGGAAGCCGATGTGGTTTTCTGCATGTTCGACCCTGCCAATCCCAATAACAGGATCGGAATGCCCAATAAACTGTTTGAAGCCATGGTCTGCGGCAGGCCGATAATCTGTACCAGGGGCATATACTCGGGGCAATTCACCGAGGAGCAGGGCATCGGCCTGGCGGTGGAATACGAGACAGAGGCGCTGAGACAGGCCCTGATCCAGATGCGCGACGATCCGCGGCTTAGGGAGGAAATGGGGAGGAGGGCCCTGTCGGCGGCCGTATCCACCTACAACTGGCAATCCGAGCAGAAGAAGCTGGTGGATATCTATGGAAGTCTTCAGGGGCCGCTTAATAAGAGCAGCTGAGCTCCGCCGTTGCTATAGATCCTGTTGCTGCGCTGCATGTAATCCATGACGCCCGGCACATCTGCCAACGCCATGAACCGGCGCAGGCCGGTTGCCACGGCAAGAGTGATCTCGCTCCGGCTGATATTGACACTGTCCAGATACAGGAAACTGCCTCTCTGAGGATTGTTGGCATCGCGGGAAAATTCCTGTACGGGACCCGGGAACTGATAGAAACGCAGCAGGTTGGCCGCATGGCGATCGGCATAGGCGACGGTCATGTTATCGGAGTTCAGCCCGGCCCACTGCGCGGCTGCGCCGTCCTTCGGCGACAATACACCGGCCAGGTCCAGCCGGTAGCTGCTGAGGGCTATGGAGTAGGGCAGGTCGGCCCTGTCAGTCACCTTGTGGCCGGTCACTTCGTAAATTATGCCCGATGTGAACGCGAAATAGGGCACCAGCACGATCAGAGTTACAAACCCGAGCCCGGTGGTGCCGCCGCTGTGTGCGCCCTTTTTAAATTTACGCCAGGCGGACCCGGCCCACTGCCAGACCGCCTGGCCTCCCAGTATGCAGAAGGGCGCCAGCGTCATGAGCGCAATGTGGTAAAGCCTGGTTATATTCAGGTAGTCGGCAAAACGCGGCAGTATCAGGGAGGCCAGCAGGAGGCAGGCGGAGGCCAGGCTCAGGGCTAAAAATTCCGGCTTGAATCCTGACTTGCGGGGGCGCAGCAGCGTTTTAACAAACCCGATGATGAGCAGCAGCTCCGTTATATACTGTATGATCCTGAAAACCTTGCCCGCGGGCGTAGCAGCGGCGAAATCGAGTCCCAGGGCCGTCCCGATCAGTCCATCGCGGCTGTTGAACTGAACCGCATCCTGAGCAAGGGGCGCCGCCTGCGGACCCGTTCCCGGCGCCGCCCCCCATATTTGCTGGCTGACGCTCTGTATCTGTTCGTCCCATATGTTGCGGAATGAGCCGGCTATCAATCCCGAGCCCGTCAGGCTGTACCAGGCCGCGCCGGCAACCAGAAAGACCGCCATCAGTATGATGAGATCTTTCAGCCTGATAGCTCCGTCCTGCGGCGGGACCGTTGCGGCGTCAGCCGGCTGATCCGGCGCCCTCCTCCTGCGGTGTGACCTGATGCCGAGGACCAGCATAACCAGCAGCACGAACGCGATAAATACGAAGCTGATCAGTCCCAGCGCATAGTGCGACACCACTATCGATACGGCGAAGACGCATAGTAAAAATAGTCTCTGATACGGTTTCAGCTTCCTGTCGACCAGCAGCAGAATGATCAGGGCCAGGAAGAGCTCGGCTATCTGCTGGCGGCAGAGGGAGATCATCTCCAGGGAGAAGGTGGGCACGGAGACAAAGAAAAACACGGATAAAAAGGCTTTTTTAGCGCCGATCTGCCGGTTGAAGGCCGAGTAGAGGCAGAGTGGGACCAGTGCGAAAACCAGCGGGTAGACCGCTTTGAAGAGCCAGTTTCCGTCCAGTCCCAGAAACAGCGAATAGACCGGCGCCAGGATGGTTATGCTCAGGCAGGAGTTGACCATGTCGAATATGGACGGGTCCCAGAACCCGGCATCCACGGCCGCGCGGTAGAACCTGTACTCGCTGAAAATATCGCTGCCGATGGGATGGGGCGACATGAGCGTGGTCTGATACAGCAGGCAGAGGCCGATGACGAATATGGTTAGCGGGTACAGCCCGGGGTGGATAAACCTGTCGAAGGCGGCGAGCAGTACGAGCGCTGCAATGCCCGCCAGCACGATGATCAGCAGTATATTATTCTGAAATGTTTCGGCCACGGCCGCGCCCAGCACCGTGAGAGCAAAGAGCAGGAGGAGGGTGAGCACGGGTATCAGCGGAAATGGTCCGGCCGGTGGTTCCTCCGGGCCGGCCGCGAGATCCCTGTCGCGCATCCAGGCGACCAGCATAAGTATTAAAACCAGGAGACACATGCCCGCCGTGAGGGGCAACGGCGAGAGCGGACGGCTGACGCCGGCCAGTGGCAACAGGAGATCGATCAGCGTGCCGCCGACCATGGTAAAGGCGATGCTCAGGCCGACTGCGCAGGCCAGACTCTCAGTTGTGCCGATACCGTGGATCTTCAGTATGCGCATGATCAGCGCGCCGGGTATGACCGTGAGGAAGACCAGGGCGATGACCTGCCTGACCACCGGGATATCGAGGCCGGCACAGGCCAGGGCGATCAACCCGGCTGAAGCCAGCAGCAGGCGCAGGGAAAGCAGCAGCAGATTCCTGAGCGGCCAATCGTTAAGCTTGATCATCAATCGCCTTTCAACTCTACATCAATTCAGATCGCATAGCCTTCTGCTTCATCAATAACCTGTCCGCGCCGAGCTGTATGTAATAGCAGATAACAAACAGTATGGGCAGCGCCAGTGTCCACGCCGTGTTGCTCAAGACCGGAGCGGCAATGTCAAAGATGTGACCCAGGACGGAGTAATATACATCATGAAATAAATAGACGGCGTACGAAGCGAACGCCCCCGCCGCTATTATACGTTTAAGCGCAGACGGCAGGGAACCCGCTGAGAGCAGCCAGTAAACGGCCGCGATGGTCGAGATGATCAGCACTATCCTGAACAGGGTGACCAGGCCGACCGTAAATAATAAGGAGAGACTTATCTGGCTGAGGTCGCCGGGCATCAGCGGCCCGAAGATGACAACGATGCAGATGCATATGACTGCAACGACTGCCGAGGGTATCCGCCACTTCCGAAAATAGTCCGAATCGAAGAAGCGCGAACGTGCCGCCATCAGGCCCAGCACGAAGACGAAGAAGTATTCGAAGACCCTGCCGTCCAGCAGGCCGCTAAATATCCTTATCATAATGAGACATATGAAGATGGGAACGCCTATAAATATAATCGAAGATATTTTATTGCCGTGTGTGAGCAGGGGGTAGAGCAGGTAGTAGATCAGTATCGTGCCGATGAACCAGTATGAGGATATCTCAACCATGTAGCGGGGCACGAATACCGATTGCAGGCCCAAAAAATACACGGCGATGGTGCGCCAGTCGAATAAATTGCTGTCAAGCAGCCAGCCGACTGCGATGGTCAGTATCAATGCCAGCCAGTAGAGCGGGTATATGCGTATGAACCTCTTTTTAAAAAATGTGCCCGCGCCGTGCGGGCCGGATGATTTTTGATTGATGAGCAGCAGGTAGCCTGACACGAAGAAGAATGTGCCCAGACCGATGATGCCCAGGTAGCCCCGCACCGAATCCATAGTCTCCATCCTGAGAATATGGCTGAGGACCACCAGCACGATTGCCAGGAGGCGCAGGAAATCGAATGTGAACAGCCTGTTTGAAGTCATGCGCTCTATCCGCAGAGATTAATACACACAGTTTCTTTAATACGGCCCCGGATATCTGCGGTTT